>CAYFVP010000095.1:0-27956 GCA_964346655.1 uncultured Thermoplasmatales archaeon | reverse complement strand
TGTGGATCCCATTTTACTTCATAGGTGTATATCCGTCCTTTAATTGTTTTTACTACCTGGGACATAGCTATTATTGGTAATAAATTACCAATATTTTAAACTAATCTGACAAAGTCAAGGTACATTAAAAGAAAAAAAGATTTTGGTAATATAGTGTAAATTTTAATATAATTATCCTATAAATAAATGGATAAAAAGGAGTTATTAAAAATTAATTGTTATCTGAACCAGTGTTATAATAACAATAATCATCAAAAGATGTGCTTCTTCTATTTGACTTTGCATATTGTTTAAAATCTTTTTGTTCTGAAACAATAACAGAGGTTTTTCTATTTTCAACAAGTTTTTGCAATTTTTTTGTTATTTTATTCATTTTTCAACCCCAATTTTATTGTTAAATTATACCATGATATTTTTTGTCAATTAATTATGTCAAGGTTCTAATTTATATTACTTTCGTATTAAGTTATATTCTTGACATTTTAACAAAATGAAAAAATTTGAAAAGAACTTACTTTTTTATTTAAAAATTTTTAAATATACTTCTCAAATTAAGATTTGATGGGGGATTTAATGAGTGGATTATTTGGAGTTGTAAGTGATAATAATTGTATATCAACTCTTTACTACGGAACTGATTATCACAGTCATTTAGGAACCGAGTATGGTGGTATTGCTTTTATTGATAAAAACAAAATGCCAGTTAAAAAAATTCATTCTATTAATAATTCACAATTTAAATCCAAATTCTATGAGGGATCTGATAACATTAAAAGTCAATTAGGAATTGGTGTTGTTTCAGATAAAGATCCGCAACCTTTGACCTTTGAAAGTAAAAATGGATTATTTGCAATATGTTGTGCAGGGCTTATAACAAATAAGGACGAACTTGTCAATATATTAATAAGAAAAGGAATTTCATTTAGTGAATTGGAACATGGAGAGATAAACCAGACCGAATTAATTGCTCATATGATAAATCAAGAGGATAACATAATAGATGGAATTGAAAGAATCTATGAAAAAATTAAAGGTTCGATTTCACTTCTCTTGTTAACAAGAGAAGGAATATATTGTGCTAGAGATATTAACGGTGTAACTCCTCTTGTAATAGGTGTTAAGGAAGGTGAAATTGCTGTAACCAGTGAAACATGTTCATTTCCAAATCTAGGTTTTAAAATAAAAAAATATATTGAACCTGGCGAAATAATTTTTATTAGTAAAAAAGGAATAGAGACAAAAAAACAGGGAAATAATAAAAATAAAATATGCGCATTTTTATGGATTTATATTGGTTTTCCTGCTTCTTCTTATGAAGGCCTAAATGTTGAAAAAGTTAGAGAAAACTGTGGCAAATATCTAGCTAAAAGAGATAATGTTAATGCTGACTTGATTTCAGGTGTTCCCGATTCTGGAACAGTTCATGCAATAGGTTATGCAATGGAATCTGGAAAACCTTTTAGACGTGTTTTAGTAAAATATACTCCAGGATATGGTCGTAGTTATACACCTTTATCTCAAGATATTCGTGATAAAATTGCCCTTATGAAACTTATAGCAAATGATGAAATTGCCAAGGGTAATAGAATCATTCTTTGTGAAGATTCCATTGTCCGTGGAACACAATTAAAAAATTATACCATTACAAAGCTTAAAAATGCAAAGGCAAAAGAAATCCATGTTAGACCTGCTTGTCCTCCACTCATGTTTCCATGTGTATTTAATCTTTCAACTAGAACAACAAAAGAGCTTGCTGCAAGAAAAGCAATTCGTGCAATAGAAGGTAAAGATATAGAAGATGTATCAGAGTATTTAAATCCTAAATCAGAAAAATATAAAAAAATGATTGATT
Source organism: uncultured Thermoplasmatales archaeon (assembly GCA_964346655.1). Lineage (GTDB taxonomy): Archaea > Thermoplasmatota > E2 > DHVEG-1 > DHVEG-1 > CAYFVP01. Next base: position 26,104 of record CAYFVP010000095.1, on the reverse strand, counting down.
GGATTGCAAAAGATTTAGGAGTTACATCCCTGAAATATCAGCTTCTTGATGATATGGTTAAGGCAATTGGTCTTCCTAAAGATAAATTATGTCTTTATTGTTGGAATGGTAAAGGATTTCAGAAGAGTTTAGATTCTTATTAAAATTAAAAGATTTTCCAAACTATTAATTCTTTACTTAATGTCTCTTTTGAATCATAATATGCAACAACCTTTAATGTATGACTGATTCCAGGTGATCTTTCCCATGTCCAAACGAATGGTTCTGTATCATCGGTAGACATAAGTTTATTATCAATGTAAAATTCGATTTTTTGAACTTCTTTTAAAGGTATATTTGCCTTTGCTAAAACATCTAATTTACCGATAATAATTGTTTTTCTTAAAAGTGATAAATGTCTTGTTTCTTTTCCGTTTATGTAAAGATGATTTTCCTTTGGATTACTAATTACAACTGCAGGACTAGCATGTTCTTCTCCAATTGCAACAAAATCAATTCCATTTTTTTCAGAACCTGAGTATCGTTTAGGCGAAAAGATATTTACTGATTTATTCCAATGTTCATGAACACCAAGACTTTCCGTCAAATAAGTTCCATCATTTTCTGGATCATACACACCAGATGGTGGTTCTGCTGCTTGATGCAGATAGTTTTGTGATCCTTCACTATTTATTGCTTCAAAGTGTAGAAAGTCATACATTACAGAATCAATTGCAACAGGGTCTTGTGAAAAAAACAAGCTGTTAGTCCAGTCGTTATTGAATGGATACATTTGGAATTTACTTATTACTTTCTGATTTTTTAGAGTTCCATGAGTTCCATCTCCTATATACAAAATTGTTTTACCACCTATTTCTTTATGGGCCAATAGCTCAGTCTGTGGTGCAGAGTTACCTATAATATGAGCTGAATAATGGTATGGATGTACATCAGCAACAGCCTCAATCCAAGTTCCAAACATGTTTTTTCCTGATAATGTAACACCATTTTCTCTAGGATGCTTTTTTAGCTGAGGCATATTTATAATATATTTTGCATCTGCTACACAGGTTGGAAGTGTTTTTATTAATCCGGGTTGATATGAAAAGAAAATCTTTTGTGTACTTGCTTCAGCTTTTTTACGACCGAGAGCTCCTCCACTCGAATCCACATAGTTTATATCTGGAAACTCTGGAACCAATGGTAATGTAAAATATGTTTTATAATAAACACGATAATAAAACCAGTTTGCCATTGGACGTGCTGCATCATAAATTGTTATGTCACTTTGGGAGACTCCAACATTGTTAAAAAGCTGTCTTAAAAGTGTTTTTACTACATATGGATTTGCATCAATTTGATTGTCTATTATATAATATGGGAACCAACAATTGTTTAGATTTAATTTAATAGTAATTTTTTCACCAGGTTGATATCCAACTTCACCATTTCCATGAACCTGATTGAAATGTTTAAATAAAACGTCCCAGGCAATTTTATCATCTTCAACTCCAGCTAAGTCTTGTAATCCTTTGGAAAACATCTCCTCAATAACCTCTTGATTATTGTTTTCCATTTTCCACCAGTAATCTTTTGGATTTGATACTACTGCATTAGGGTCCCATACCCAAACCACACGTCCAGGATTTGCACCACGTGGTGTTCCAATTGGTTCATTTGGAATAGGCTCCCAGTCGTTTATTGATTTAGGACTTTCTTCTTTAATGTCTGCAAATACATTGCTAGAAACAGAAAACAATAAAATAAAACTTATAAGAATAACTGGGGCAAATGCAAGTGTTTTATGCTTTGCTCTTTTAATACCAAGACCAAGACCATGAAACAGAGCACTCCATAAAATAATCCAAAATAAAATGTAACTAGATGCAACAGTAACTGACATCTGCTGACATGGATATCTAATCCTATCAGGTTTTGGTAAGACTCTTACTAAAAACCAAATAATACAAGCAATTCCTACTATATGAAACAATATACTTTGCGGATTTGATATTTTATATAAAAGTTGCATTTTTATTTTATGAAAATTTATCTTCATTTTTTCACCCTAAAAATAAACGATTGTAAATATTTTATTAATATAAAAAACTATCAATTTTTAAAAATGAAATTTATATAATGTAAAATATATATACATGATTTTTAAATTTTTGATGATATAATGTATACTTGTTTCTGAAACAACGGAGTTTTTCAAATGTGATAAGTTTTTTAAGACTTAAAGGATTTGCCATACTTTTATTTCTTTTGTTAATGATTCTTTATTTCCGTAATATGCTATTACTTTTATTTTATGATTGATTCCAAGTGTACCATCCCAAGTCCATTTGAATGGTTCTTCATTGTCAGTAAATTTTAGTTTATTATCTATGAAAAACTCGACTTTTTCAACTTTTTCTGATAACACATTTACCTTTGCAATAACATCAATTTTTCCGATTATTATTGTATATCTAAGGTGTATTAGATATCCTCTTTCTTTTCCATTTATGTAAAGATGATTTTCCTTTGGATTACTAATTACTACTGCAGGGCTTGCATGTTCTGAACCAATTATTACAAAATCGATTCCATTTTTTCCAGGTCCAGAGTATCTTTCAGGTGAAAAAATATCAACTGATTTATTCCAATGTTCATGAACACCAAGACTTTTAGATAAATATGTACCATCATTTTCCGGGTCATAGGTATTTTCGTTTGGAATGGCTGATTGATGAAGATAGTTTTGAGATCCTTCACATGGATTTGTTCCTTCAGTATGTAAGAAATCATAAAGAACTGAATCAATTGCAACAGGATCTTGAGAGAAAAATAAACTATTTGTCCAATCATTATTAAATGGATACATCTCAAATTTATCTATTATGCAGTGATCTTTTTTTGTTGGATAAAGTCCATCTCCTAGATAAAGTAATGTTTTTCCACCAATATGCTCATGAGCAAAAAGATCTGTTTGTGGGGTGGGATTACCTTTATTAAATCCTGTTTTATGAAAGTTATGAACATCCCAAACATTTTCGATCCATGTTCCAAAAAAATTTTTACCAGAAAATGTTACTCCATAATCTATTGGATGTCTTTTTAAAATAGGCATATTAATTATATATTTTGCTTGAACAACACATTGTGGAAGGGTTCTTATAAGACCATCTGCAAAATGAATCTTAACTTCACTAGGTTTAACCTTTACTCGTCCAGGTAATAGACCTGCAGAGTCTCTATAATGAACTTTTGGAAACTCTGCTTTTAGATTTGGGGAAGGATATTCTTCATAATATACGCGATGATAGAACCAATTTGGCATAGGTCTTGATGCATCATAAACTATAATATCATCATGAGCAACACCTACTACATTTACTAATTTACGCAGAAGGCCTTTAACAACATTTGGACTTGCATCCCTATCATTATTTTGTAAAATGTAATTTATATTTCCCCAGTTATTGTTTAAATTTACTTTTATTGCAATCTTTTCACCAGTTTGATAACCATCCTCCCCATAACCATGGATTTCATTGAAATGAGTAAATAAAATGTCCCATGCCTCGCTTTCACTTTCAACTCCAGCAAGTGCCTTAATACCTTTTGAAAGCATTTCATCTATTACTTGTTGATCATTGTTTTCCTTTTTCCACCAATAACTTTTAAGATTAGATTCTGTTGCATCAGGATCCCATACCCAAACTACTCGTCCAGGGTTTGTACCCTTTGGTGTTCCGATTGGATTGTTTGAAATTGGCTCCCAGATTATTGGTTGGGTATCTTCATCTTTAATATCTGCAAATACATTAGAAGAAACAGAAAATATTAAAATGAAACCTAAAATTATTAATGGTGCAAATGCAACAGTTTTATGTTTTACTCTTCTTACCCAAATGCCTAAACCATGAAATAGAGCACTCCATAAAATAATCCAAAATAATATGTAACTAGATGCAACGGTAACTGACATTTGCTGGCAGGGATACCTTATTCTGTCAGGTTTAGGTATTACTCGTACTAAAAACCAAATAATACAGGCAATTCCTGCAATATGAAATAATACACTCTGGGGATCAGATATTTTACATAAAAGTCGCATTTTCATTTTATGAAAATTTAATTTCATATATTTTCACCCAAAAATTAACAATTATAAAGTTTACATAATATAAAAAAGTATCAGTAGTATAAATAAAATTAATAAAATAATTTTAAAATATAAATGTAAAATCTTTTTTTTAAAAAAAAATGAATAATTTCAGCTAGATTCTTTTTCAACCTTTTTTATTTCTTCATCAATAAGTTTTTCTAGCTCTTTGTCAACACCTTGCTCTTTTGCAATATTTTGCATTTCTGAAATAATTTGTTCCCATATAACTTGTTGACTTAATGCATAATCCCACAAATCAAGTCTTTTTGCACCGTCTCCCTTTTTAAATTCATCTATGAGTTCTTTTTTATCTTCTTCATTCATATTAGTAAACTCCTTAAATTTTATTCTTCCTCAATTATTTTTGCTTTAGGTCCTGAAAGATTAGTGGCAATAAATGACATTTCATTGGTAATTTGCTCCCATAGTCCAATTTGTTCTATAGCGTAAAACCACATATCCAATTTTTTTTGAATATCAGCTTTTTTGAAATCTTCTAGTAATGTTTTTTTATCGTCTTCGTCCATGTTGTATACCTACCTACAATTCAATAATTACTTAATTAGATATATAATTTTTTATTCTTATAAAATTGTAAAGCTTAATAAGTAGAAAAAATAATGAATATGCATGAAGGCAATTTTCGATCTTGTTTTTTACCACCTCCCATATTGATAAGATAGAGTAAATATGTAAATATCCATTTCATCAGTTGCTCTTTTACCAGACATAGAATAAGCATAAACTTTTAGCTTATGTTTACCAAAAAGTGGTAAATGCTTTCCTTGAATTTTCCATTCATAGGGAGCTTTATTATCCCAAAAAAGAAATTCATTGTCAATACAGAAAACAACAAATTTAACATCCTCTTTAGAAATAACCTCACAGTTTGCATTGGCTCTTCCAAGAATTAATGTCATTCCACGATAACCTTCAAAATGATATCTACCTAAGTCTAAGGGAATTATTGGAGAGTTAAATAAATAGCCCTTTCCCTCATAAGGTGTTTTTATAATAACTTGAAAGTCAATAGGTTCTATTGCCATTTCTACTATAGTTGCTAGTAAAAACTTTGTTGCTTTAGCTAAATATGTTGAATTAATATATGTAAGATTATCATTTGGTGTATTACAGTATTTACTTCCATCATGCTCATGAATCCAAACACCATCATATCCATAATCAAGAAATGCTTGATGATCAGCACCTCTGTAATTTGGTATACTTTCTACCTTCATACCTATTTCATTTATGTATTTTTTACTTATGTCACTTGCAAATTCTGCTATCCATAATGATCGATCAACATGAGAAAATCGAAGTATACTTCCGCCATATTCTGTTTCAGCCCAACCAATAATATCGATATTTAAAACTGCATAGATATTTTCTCCCTTGCGATATGCATCTCTTGCATAGCAAAAACTCCCATATGTTTCAGTCTCTTCACCTGAAAAAGCTATAAAACGAATTGTTTGATTAAAAGAATATTTACTTAAAACATCAGCAATTGCAAGAATTGCTGCTACTCCAGATCCATCATCGTTTGCACCTGGTGATCCTTTAGTTGTATCATAGTGTGCAGAAAGAATAATTACTGCATCATTTGATGGATTAATTCCTTGAATATTTGCTACGATGTTATTACCTTTAAATTTTCCAAATTCCCATTTATGAATTTCAACCGAAAGTCCCATTTTTTTAAATGCATAGTTGAGGTATACTGCTGCACGTGAACAATTTGGTGTTCCTATAAACCTTGAACCATAACTAACTAGCTTTTCTAAATAACCATATACTAGATTTTCATCAATTTGATTTATTATTTCAATTATGTTTTCATCAAAATATTCAAAATCAGTTACTATTTTTTTGTTACTATCATTTGCTGAAATCGTTTTAGAGCTTAATATTAATAATAAGCTTATGCTTATAATTAATAAAACTACTACTTTCATTGTTTCACCTATTTTTATAAAAATATAAATAATTAATGTCAATATATTATATAAAATTATATCTTAAAAACCTCCATTTCTAAAAATAATATTACAACGACTGGAACAATATAAAAACTTAAGATTTTTTTTATTTTTCTGGGCTATATCTATATTATTGTTGTTTATAGAAGTTGTTATATTATTTGTAGAGAGGAAGATAAATGTAAAAAAAACTGCGTTTGTTTATATTTTGATAGGATTATGGATTACTATTGGTGTACTATTTCTTCTGATGCTTGTCATTCATACAACTTACTATTTAGGCCGAATAGTATCTTTTAGAGGGATTACAAATGATGCTTCAAATATTGCTGCAGGACTGAATTTTTACCTAATTTTACAATTTTTATTATTTTTATTTATTGTAATTAGTTCATTTATCAATGTTTATGGAATCTTTATGAAAAAAAGTTGGTCATGGCTATTTGGTATAATATTATCGTCATTTCTAGCTTACTATATATTTCAAGGAATATATATAATCGGGTATTCAATAATAGTGAAAAATTTTGGTCAGATGTTTTCAGATCTATATACTGGTTTCCAATTTATTTTATATGTCCCGATAATGTTTTTTATTCCTAGTCTTCTTTTTATTCTAACAAGACCATATGTTAAAGCTTATTTCAGAAAACCAGAATTGATTATACCTAAGTCTTATTAATATAATCTAAATAATATATTAGCAACGCTTAAATGTATTTTATAGGAGTGACGTACTTTCCTGCATGAATGCCGGATCTTCTTTTTAGGCACACTTAGAATCTGTGGAAAATCCATTTAGCTTTGTTTGGTGTAGTCGTTGTTCTCTGACATATTGGATTACGGTTTCTGCATTTGCGTCTCCTATAGTTCAGTAGAATTTTCCTGGACTCCAGAAATGTCCTTTAGAGTATCTATTACGGAAAGTTGGTTTTCATTTGAACAGTTCTCTTGAACTTGCTTCTTTTAGCAGATGGAATGCTTGTGAGACACTCATTGTTGTTGGTAGTTGTACGATAATATGTATGTGATCTGGCATTACACTTGTTTCTGTTATTTTGATGTGATGCTGTTTTGCTATATTTTGCAGGATTTTTTCGTAAAGTTTTTATTCTCCTCTTGCCAAAACATTTTGAACCTATACTTGGGACGCTATTCTAAGTGGTATAGATCCTGGCCAATATTATGACTACCGCTAACTAGATTTATTACTTTTTCACGTTCTTGGTCAGGTTTTATATGGCACACGCTTTTAGCGGGTGCACCTGACCGGTACGTGATATATGTTTGGTTTAGAAAAAGTAGCGCGTTCATCCCCATACTAAAGTTTGGGGATTTCTCGCTTACTTAGTGTTAATTGTCATTTTTTAAAGGATGTATAAAGTATCTTCTAACAACGTTAGCATTAAATTTCACACATTATTAGATTACATCTTTATTAATGCAGTAATAAGTTCAATTAGTGGATAACGGCGATTCATTAGATTTTCTAGAAGCTTGAAAAAAGCTGTATTTATTACAGTCCTACTCTTAGTTATTTTAATCTTATAGGAACTCTGCGGACTAACACCTTCAAATTCATCTTTAGTCATAACAACAATTGTATAATCCTTCGGTTCATTCCATGCATGACTAAATGATGCTTCTTCACCTGAAGCATATGGTCCTGTAAAAGGCAAATAATCACCGTCACCCCAATGGATTGAATAGTAAACATTATGCCCTTCTGGATCTGTTGCTACAATTTTGTATGTTAATAATCTTTTTACCTTTCCAGAATTTGGACCAGTTATAGTTGGTGCATTTGGTGGTTGATTTGGACCAATTTCAATAGTATGGTTATTTGACCATTCGCTCCTTTTATTTTTATTATCAATTGCCTGTACTTTAACTTTATAAGTATCCGGAATTTCCCATTTATATGAAACTTCGATAGTTTCACCAGAATTATATGGTCCATACCATCCAATGGACCCATCACCCCAATCAAATTCATAATAAACCTTGTCATCTTCTGGATCTGTTGCACTTACTGTAAATGTTATTTCTTCATATTCAGTACCTGTTGAGGGACCACCTAAAATTGGTTTACTAGGTGGATAATTTAAAACCTGAGCTTCAGCTAAAGTTCCTAAAGTAGCAATTTCTAATCTTGTAGCTCTGGTACAGTAATCAATATCCATATTGTCAATAATATCTTGGGATGAATGATAAAATGGATTGAATTGATATTCATGATACATAATAGCGTTATATCCAAAATTCCAGAAACTTGCGTGATCACTATTCCATGCAGGACCCGAAGGGACTATTTCTAACTCACAATAATCATAATAATCTTGACTAACTTCTTCAGAAATATCTGTGATCCACTTAGATGCAGAATCTTCATATATTTTAATATAGCTGGCCTGTGTCGGAGTTGCTGCATAACCTATCATATCGCCATTTAATACACCAACAATATTATCACCATTTGCATATGCTTCTTCTGCATACCTATAACTACCCAAGAGACCTTGTTCTTCCCCATCAAACCCTACAAATCTTATTGTGTGATTAAATTCATATTGGCTCATTACGTAAGCAGCAGCTAGAAAAGCAGCAGTGCCAGATCCATCATCATCAGCACCTGGACTTCCAGAAACAGTATCATAATGAGCACAAATTATATAGATTTCATCACTTTCTTCATCTTTACCAGGTAACGTTCCTTCAATATTATTACCTGAATAACCACCATAAGACCAATCATCATATCTTGCTTCTAGTCCATAACTTACGAATTCTTCATAAATATAATCTCCTGCTTCATGACATGCGTTTGAACCTGTTACTCTTGGACCAAATGCAGTGATATCTTCTAAATAACTTAAGATAAGATCCTCATCAATATTTTCAAGAATCTCAACAATAGTTTCATGAGCCGCATCAAATGTTTGTCTTGGCAGATTTGGATTTGTTTGTATTTCATTCTTAACATTTAAAACAAAACTAGGTGCCATATCTCCTGGATCAGGCGGAAGTCTACCATCATTTAGATGTTGAACTCTTGTTCTATAATTTTGATTTGGATCTTGATATTGAAATGAAGTATTATCTGGTACGTTAAAAATACCTGATGCAGGTATTGCAAATGTTATCAATAGCATACATGTTAATAAAATTCCAATTTTTTTCTTCAACTATAAACCCCCTAATTAACAAATGTTAATACTTTATTAGATATAAATATTTTTATTAATTAGTATATGACATAAGTTCTTGGAAATTCTGAAAAGAAAGAAATCTTTTATTTCTCAATCATTTGGATTAATACTCATCCAAAAACTTTTGTCACTTACTAAATAGTAATTTTAATTTTTATTTTGAAGAAATTAGCTGATTAGCTGCGTAGATGCCAGTAATATAAGCATCTTCTAATCCTGCAATATTATAATCGCCAATAAGATACATGTTATTTCCTCTACTGCTTTCAATTAAGATATGACCATTTATTGTCCCAGCACAATTCCAAGTTTTAGATTCGATAATTTGAGGTTTAATAAAAAATAAATCTAAAGGGGGCTTCTCATTTTTATAATAAAAAAGGAAAGATCCGTTCTTTAAATTTGCAATAGCTTGAATATTATTTCCTGGATTAAATAGTTGATAACTTTTTCTTGAAATAATTTTTTTTGGTATTCCTTTGAGATAAAACATATGGGTACTTACAGGAAGATTCGTATTACTAACTCCAGCATATCTTTTAGACCATGTAATTGGTGTAGCCAGAACAATATTTTTTGATTGAATAAATTCTTTATTTATTTTAATCTTATAAAAACCGTTTTTATAAATAATGTCGTCTACATGACAAATCAAAATATTATCAATAAAAGGTTGAATCATTTTATCCTTTTCAAAATTAAATGTATAAATTGGAGTGATTAAAGGCAGACAAAATTCCAAGAAACTAAATGCATTCATCTCATTTATTTGTGAAAAAGTTGTTGAATAAAGGCCCTTGGACAAATATCTATTGGTACCATTTTCGATATGTATTTTTCTAACAAAATCAGTTGCATTTTGCATATATAACTGATATAAAAAAGAATCATTTTCAATAGCCTTTTTTTGTGATGTTGTTTCGCATGTTTTTCTAAGTCTTCGAAAAGCTTTTCTAAATTTATAAAGCAATCTTAATATCTTAAATAATTGAAAAGAATATTTTAGTAATATAGGTTCAAAAAAAACAAATGTTTTATTATTTTCATGAAAACAAAAATCACTAAGTTTAATGCGATATTTTAATTTTGCATATTTTAAAAAATGGAAATAATCTGAACAGACAAAGAATGCACCAAGATTTGCAGTTCCATCTACGGACGCCAGAGCTCGCCCACCAATATCTTCGCTTATTAAAAGAAAATCCTTTCCATTTTCACAAAGTCTTCTAGCACATGCAAGTCCTGAAATCCCACCGCCCACAATTATTGTTTCATAATTATTTTTTACCATCTCTAAAAAGTTAATAAAATCCCATAATAATAACTTTTCAATTATTTGTAGCCTCGTCTAAATATTTTAATAAATTCCCTCTTATTAAAATTATTGGCGGATTTAACGTTTTTTTAAAGTTATTAATACTTTCGATATTCTCTTGTTCAGTTTTTTAAGATAAGATAAGTATGTAAAAATTCCAATAATTATTTTTATATGGGGGTAAAAAATCTTGAAAACTAATCTCTCGACGCATAAAATACAGAAATCTCTTGATAATTCATTGATCATAAAAACTTTACTAAAACCTGATATTGTTGTTTTATCAGGTATACAAGAATTAGATAATCTTCTTGGAGGTTTCAAAGCAGGTGAAATAACCTTTATCGATGGAAACAGCGATCTTATATCAATTATTCCTAATCAAATATGTGTTAATACCTACAGAACTTTTAGAAGCGACACTCTTTATCTTGACGGTGGAATGTGCGCAGATCCTTATAAAATTGCGAAATATGCAAGAATAATGGAGCTTGATCAAAAAGAAACATTAGAACATGTTCATATCTGTAGAGCATTTACTGTATATCAACTTTCAACTCTTATTTTTGATATGCTTGAATCTGCAATTAAACGATACACACCAAGAACACTTATCATTGGTAAAATGCCGGTTCTTTATCTTGATTCTGATGTAAAAATAAAGGAAGCTAAAACATTGATGATAAATAATTTAGAAAAAATTAGAGAACTTACATATAATTATGATCTTGTCACTATTTTTACAAATCTTGACAAAAGGATGATTTCAAATCGTCGAAATATTCGGAAAATACTTTATTCAAATGTTAACGAAATTGTTAAAATGCGCCAAAATGAGCACTCTATTTATCTCGAACTTGTTAAAAAACAAAAGGAAGCAGTCATTCTAACTATAGCAAATGGCCAACTCCGTCTGCAGGATTTTGGAATGGTGATATAATATGGGTAGAACCGTACCAACTTTTCGCAATGTTATCGAGTCTTTTGGATGGGAGTGGAGTGATTTCAAAAGAGCTCTTAGAAGTATTGATCGTGAGGCTTTTGAGGAACTAATAAATCATGCTCGCAGGCATGCTGCCGCAGGGAGCAACATGATCAATCCAAATCCATTTGAACCTGTTGTTATGTCTATTCTTGTTGAGCATGAAAAAACATTAAGAAAGTTACGAGAGCATGTTGAGCGGGAACATCCTTGACGTTTATCCAGATCACAAAAAAAATGTGATGGTTACTTGGCTCATAAGCAGTAGTGGGGCAATAAGAGTTGAAGACAAGTATGAACCAAGTTTTTATGTTTATACTGATTATGCAGAACTCTACAGTTTAGCTTCTGTTTTACGTGATTTACCACAGGTTAAATCGCTTAATTTTACATATGAAAAAATAACTTTAGGAAAAGAAAAGAAAAAACTAGTTCTTGAAGTTACACCAAAGAAAATAATTGATTTAAGAAAACTTGCTGATATGATTGATTCTTGGGGAAATTTTCATCGTTATCAGTTATTTAACGTTGATATACGTTTATCTTCTAGATATCTTCAAAGCAGGGGTGTTTTTTGTAACGGACTTGTGAAATGGGATGGTAAAAAATTTATTTGTAAAGAAGCACAGTGGGCAATAGATTACAGCTTTCCACCCTTTAAAATAGCTCGTTTTAATCTTGAGGGTAAAACAAAACATAAGATCACATCTTTTAACAGCTCCATCTCATCAATTATTATTGACAATATATTTATCGAAGAGAAAAACGAAATTGATACTATTCTTTCTGCTGTAAGATATATCAAAAAAATTGATCCTGATATTATTTACACACTTAGTGGAGATGACATTCTTCTTCCGTTTTTATATCACAGAGCTGAAGTGTGTGGAGTTAAAAACATGGTCAATCTGGGACGAGATACTCTTCAACGTTTTAGTCCTGTTAAAGAGGCTAAATCGTATTTTAGCTATGGTCAGATTCTCTACCGTCCAGCATTTTATACGCTAAGTGGAAGGGCCCATATTGATACTAGTTCATCTTTTATGTATGGTGAAAGTGGACTACGTGGTCTTGTTGATATATCACGTTGTTCTAATATCCCCTTGCAGATTTTATCTCGTCTTGGACCTGGTACTGCTATCAGTCAGATGCAGGTCAACAAAGCAATTGAAAAGAATTATCTTGTACCTTGGAAAAAGAATATGCCTGAGACTTGGAAAACAGCACTTGATCTGCTTGTTTCTGATAGAGGTGGACTTATTTTAGATCCTGCAGTAGGAATTCACGAGGATGTAATCGAGCTTGATTATGCTTCTTTATATCCAAATGTAATGCTAAAGTTCAACATAAGTCCTGAAACAATGCTTTGTAATTGCTGTATAAATTCACCTATTCAAGTTCCTCAACTTGGTTATAATATCTGTGTTAAAAGAATAGGATTACTTGTTGAGGTTCTTGAACCAGTAATTCATAGACGTTTTTTTTACAAGGCTAGGTCTAAAAACAAGGGGTATGATAAAGAGTTGTACAAGGAACTGCAGCAGGCCTGGAAATGGATTCTTCTTGTATGCTTCGGTTATACTGGTTATCGTAATGCACGTTACGGGCGTATTGAGTGCTATGAAAGTATCACCGCTTTTAGCAGGGATGCTCTTATAAAAGCAATAGAAATTGTTGAAAACTCAGGCTATGATGTACTTCATGGAATCATTGATTCTTTATGGATTAAACCTAAACATGATTGTGTTAAACTTTTTAATCTAACTAGAAGAATCGGTAATTTTACAGGTGTAAGGATGGATGTAGCGGGGCATTACAAATGGATTGTTTTTCTTCCAAGTAAACAAACAGGGGTAGGTGCTCTGAATAGATACTATGGTGTTTTTAAGGGTGGTGAACTTAAAATACGTGGTATTGAACTACGACAAAGAAATACTCCAAAGTTTCTAAAAAACATACAACATGATATGCTAAAGGTTTTATCAAAGGCAAATAATAGTAAAGAATTTCATGAGCAATTACCAGCTGCAATCAATGTTTTACAAATTTACGCAAAAGAAATTATTAGAGGAAATGTTGAGGTAAACAACCTAGTTTTTAAAACTCGCATATCTAAAGACATTTCTGATTACAAGGTAGATAATCTAGTTAAATCTGCGTTATTACAGCTGAAAGATTTGGGAATCATTGTTGAACCTGGTCAATCGGTTCGTTATATTGTAATAAATGAGCATTCACGTAATTACAAAGAACGTGTTTGTATCGTAGAACTGATTACAGGCAATGAAAAGGTAGATGTTGACTTTTATCTTAGGCAGATTGCCAAATGTGGCGAAAGCATGCTTGTCCCTTTTGGATATACTATTGAAAAATTAGAAGGTATGCTTCAAAAAATAAAATATCGGGAGATGTTGAATGTATCCATTTTACCTAGAGCTAGAGCTTATTAAACCAGTTGTTGATTATTTTAAAAATCAGGGATATAAGGTTAGCCAAGAGGTAAGAATTGGATTTTTTAGAGCCGATATTGTGGCTTTTAAAGAAGGATCTGTTGTTGCTGTTGAGCTAAAATTAAAAAATTGGAAAAGGGCAATAATTCAAGCCAAAAACTATCAGCTTGGTGCAGATTTTGTTTATCTTGCAATTCCTTTAATGAAATCCTATAGTATTCTTCGAAAAGCACAAATTAAACTAGAAAAAGAAGGAATTGGTTTATTAATCATTAATGAAAAAACCTGCAGGGTAAATAAAATAATTGATGCTAAAAAATCAAAAAGGAAAATAGGAACAATTCCAGAAAAGTATATAATAAATAGAGTTTTAAAAAAAGAGTATATTGATCAATATTAGTAACATTGTCAATCTTTCAAATATATTTACAAATATTTTATTATATGTTTTATTCTATCTCTTCTACATCAACAATAGGATTATTTGCCACTTCTTCTTCAACTGATTTATCAAGTATTTCAATATAAAGAGGGTTTAAGGTTCCCACATCTTTAACCCTAATTTTTCCTTTTTGTTCCAAATCTTTTAATTTATTTAAATCCTTTAATGCTTTTGAAACACTATCAGAGACTTCCTTAAGAGTTATAGTATCTCTACTTATATCATCAACATAGCTATGCCACCAAATCATATATCTCTTCTTCATTTTATTACCTATATAAACTTAATATAATAGTAAAATTATTTATATATTTTACATTGAAAATTAGTTATTTCATTTTTGAATACCAAAGAGGTTTACCTGAAATTAATTCCTCTTTTCCTTTTTTCTTTACTTTTTTAAGGTTTTTGATGTGAGCATCTCCATGAACATTTTCTAATTTTACAAAAAGGTGATCCTCCACCATCTCTACATCCTTTTCTACAACGGAATTTGACCATTGCACCAAGAACCTTGTAGCACTCATCATAGTTTTTAAAATCTTTACCAAAAGAGTAAGTTGAAATAAATTTTGCAAATAGATCATAATGAATTTCTCTTAGTTCTTTTCTTAAGTCTCGAGCAAGGTCAGGAATCCTTCCATTATAACCATGACAGTTACCACAAAAAAGACCACAATAGGCAATTAAATCCTTATCTTTTTTTTCATAATCAAGGCACTTTAGATGTATTATTATAAATATAAAGAAATCAAAACTTACTATTTAATATATGAAGAAAAATTTGAAGATTTTTATAAAGCGATCACTAAATATCTTTATTATATTTCTAGATAGAAACCTATTTCTTGGAATATTAACATTAAAAGTTGACCAACCACTCTCTGCGCTGTTTTCATCTTGTGCTTTTGCTTGAATTTTATATTTATCTTTTTCA
The DNA here is from genome assembly GCA_964346655.1 of uncultured Thermoplasmatales archaeon. Lineage (GTDB taxonomy): Archaea > Thermoplasmatota > E2 > DHVEG-1 > DHVEG-1 > CAYFVP01. The sequence goes on along the minus strand of CAYFVP010000095.1, from coordinate 10,652 downwards.
GACCATGCATGTGTCACTTTTGCTGGTTCACCTGCATTATATGGACCAATCCATTCTTCATATGAGCCATCATCCCATTCTACAAAATAATAGATTTTATGTCCTTCAGGATCAGTAGAGCAAAACGAATATTCGTATTCTATTCCTGGACTTCCTCTATTCGATCCCTTAATTTCAGGATCAGTTGGACACATATTTTCTATAATTGTTATTGTAAATGGTTTTGACCATAAACTTTCATCTTTATAAACATCCTTTGCTTTAGCCTTTATAGTATATTGACCTGGTGATTTATAGATATGATAAATAGATACTTGTTCGCCTGCTGGAAAAGGCCCGGTCCATTCTCCACTTGTTTGATCTCCCCAATCTACGAAATAATATAGATCATCATTTTCCGGATCATCTGCTTCAACAATTAATTCATACTGCCCACCTTCAATTCCTTCATCATATCCATTAATAATCGGTGCTAAAGGTGGTTCATTATATCTATTTAGTTTTACATCTAAAACCTCAGCACAATCTGATGTAACTACGACTTGTTGTGTTTTACTATGATAATATTCAGCATCAAATTTAATACTATATGTTCCGGCGGGTAAAAACAAATGATATCGTCCAAAGTCTGGCTCACTTTTAAACTCCTCATCATTTGAAAAAGTTATTCCATTTAAAGTTATTTCAGCTTCAACAGGAACACCTGTAACATAATCTGTAACATGACCTGAAAGAGATATAGGTCTTTCAAGAATCCAAATAGTAGATGGCCAAATTTGGGCTGCTTCTGCTTCGGCACTTGTATAACTAGGTTGAAACTCATTATGGGTCTCCATTAGGTTTGCATATGAGCCATTTATTGCTATTTGCCATTCAAAATGTTCCCCCTCAGCACTTGGAGACCTGACACTACCACTATAACCTGCCTCATTTGAAATGCTAATTGCCTCAGATTGAAAAAATGAAGAAAATGGATGAGAGTGACAACAGTATCCGTATAAAACTTCCCTACCATAGGAATGATAATCAATTATTTTTGCAAAATGTCTATCTTGAGTAAATGCAATCATTGTAAGTGTTTCTTCTTCAGATGCAGGAGAAGGTCCTTTATATGTTTCAGAATAAGGATTAGAACTTCCAGAACAGCCAGAACCCCATCCAAATGGATAGTTTCTGTTAAGATCTACCCCGATTTCTCCAAAATATGGATGTCTATTTTTACGCCACATGTTATCATAATTAAAAACAAACTGATATCCGTCTGGATTCCAGACAGGTGCAATCCATATTTCATATTCATCAACTAAGTCAGTAATTACTGGATTTAATCCATAATTAGAGGTAAACTGATCTATTGCATACATTGCAATTACAGGTGCTACTATTTCTCGTGCATGATGACAGCTAACCATTAAAAAATTAGGCTCATCTTCATCATCTGCAACATTATCAGATATTTTAATAGCATAAATATGACGGCCTTCATAAGTAGGAGAAACATTATATTTATCTGTAATATCATAAACTTTACAAATATCTGGATAGATGCTTTCAGTTGTATTCAGTTCATCTAAAATCTCATAATAATCTAGATATCCATCAGGTACATCAAGGCCCAAGTTTATTTTTTCGGCTTGAATTTCTCTAAATGGTCTTCCTTTAGTTATAATAATTGGATTATATCCCAATATTGTTAACTCTTCAAATTCATACGGATTAACAATTAGTTCTAGTTTTGAACTAGTTATTGTATTTTTTAATATATCAAAACCTTTCTGAGATAAAAGTAATGCAATTTCTTCAGCATCAGATATTTCTATTTTAATATGACAGGATGTAAGATTATTTTGATCTGATTCACTAGATTTATCATAATACTTTCCGGATGCAAATGGGAGTGCAGAACAAATAATTAAAACACAAGTTGCTACACTTAGTATTTTTTTCATTTATTGCCTCCACTATATTAATGATATAAATATGTAATATATAAAATTAACACCCGTTAATAAAAGAAATTAAAATCTTTAGATAATCATTAACTTTTTTGGATTATTTAATTATTAATTTTATATAATTTTTAGAAATCTTTTAGATTTCTTATTTCAAATCTTCCTGCTTTGGTTGTTTATGTCCCAATGCTGTAAGTGCCAAACGTACTTTTCCTATCGCAGTATTTGTTGTGACACCCTTAGGGCAAACCTTTGTACAATTTGTATGAAACTTACATCCCCACCAACCCATTATTGAATCTCCTCTTAACATTCTCGCCATATGATCAGGTTCACGACTATCAATATAAAACCGATATAATTTTGCAAGAGCTGCAGGTCCAAAATAATTTTCATTTTTAGGAGTAATCGGGCACGCTCCATAACATGTACCACATAAAATGCAATTTACATAAGTTTCTAGTGCTTGTGCATTTTTAGGTTCCATAAATTGTTCATTTATTGGAGGCGGATCTTTTATAATGAACTTTGGTTTGATTTCAATATACTTTTGAAAAAATTCGTCCATATCAACAATTAAATCCTTAATAATGGGTAAATGTGGAAGAGGTTCAATGATAATTTCCTCACTTTTATTCCATGGCTCCTTAATCTCAATTGCAGGATAAGGTGCTAATTCAATATAGTCTGAACCATCAAGCGGTCTCGCAACTTGGGTTCGACATGCCAAACGTGGAATTTTGTTAATTAACATTGCACAATTTCCACAAACAGCGCCTCTACAGGAATAGCGAAATGAAATAGAATCATCTAGTTTATCTTGAATAAAAAAGAGAGTATCAAGGATTGTTAAACCTGGTTTTTTAGGGACTTCAAAAGTGTCATATCTTGATTCTTTTTTATCCTTATTGTAACGAAAAACTTTCAGTTTCATTAATATTTCCTCTCGACCACAGGATATAACCCAAGATTTACTGGAGCATATTCCAACTTTATTTCCCCATTATAGTAATAAGCTATTGTATGTTTAAGGAAATCTCTATCATTTCTATCAGGATAATCAGTTCGATAATGAGATCCTCGGCTTTCATTTCTTGCTAGCGCACATGTTCCAATTACCTCTCCAATTAAAATCATATTTTCAAGTTCAAGGGTTTGAACTAAGGTCTGGTTGAATATTTTTTGATCAGTATTTATTTTTACATTTTGAATTCTCTTTTTTAATTCTTTTATTTTGTTTAATCCTAACTGCATTTTATTCTCTTCACGAAATATGCCAAAATTATTAAACATGGTTGTTTTTAAATCATCCCGTATTAAATACATTGGTTCTCCGAAGTCTCTTTTGAGTAGAGAATCAATTCTATTATTTTCATCAGCTAATTTATCTTCAACTTCTTTAATAGGTGGCATATTTAACTTTTTTACATTATCAATCATTGTTTCTCCTGCAATTTTTCCAAAAACAACAGTTTCCAAAAGTGAATTACCTCCAAGTCTGTTAGCCCCATGAACACTTAAACATGCTGCCTCACCAGCAGAAAATAGTCCTTGCAATGGTGTTGAACAATCTTTACTTGATGAAATACCACCCATAGAATAATGCTGCCCAGGTTGAACTGGTATTGGTTTTTCAATTGGATCTATACCCGCAAAATCCATGGCTATAAGCCTTATCCCCGGAAGTCGCTCATTTATTTTTACTGCTCCTAAATGTGTGAGATCCAGATGAACATAATTATCTTGAAATCCACGACCCTCATTAATCTCAGTTTGAATAGCTCTTGCAACAATATCACGGGGAGCAAGTTCCATAACCTCTGGAGCATAGTTTTTCATGAAACGATCATTTTTATTATTATATAATAATCCTCCTTCACCACGAGCTCCTTCGGTTATTAAAATATTTGTTCCAAAAAGAGTAATAGGATGAAATTGAACAAATTCCATATCCTTTAATGGAACACCAACCTTTAATGCAAGTCCTGCACCATCACCTGTGTTGATTAATGCATTTGTCGATCGAGCAAAAACCCGTCCATATCCTCCTGTTGCAAGAAGAGTTGTTTTAGATGCAAAACCATGAAGAGTTCCATCTGCAATATTCATCACAATACAACCAATACATCTATTATCTCTGACAACTAGACTAGTAACATAATATTCTTCATAAAAATCAATCTCTTCATCTAATGTTTGTTCATATAATGTATTTAAAATATTATGTCCTGTTCTATCTGCTGCATAACATGTTCGAGGAAAATATGCTCCTCCAAAAGGACGTTGCGCAATTTTTCCATTATCATTTCGAGAGAAAACGGTTCCCATATGTTCAAGTTCAATTACTGCATTTGTTGCATTTTTACACATAGTCTCTACTACATCTTGATCAGCTAAATAATCAGATCCTTTGATAGTATCAGATGCATGATCTTTCCAGGTATCATTTTCTCCACCGGGTGCATTGCCAAAAGGTGCATTAATTCCACCTTGTGCTGCTACAGAATGTGACCTTAGCGGATGAACCTTTGATAAAATTGCAGTTTTAAATTTTTGTTTGGATGCTACTAATGCAGCTCTAAGTCCTGTAAGACCTCCACCAACTATTACAATATCATATTTGTAAATTATTTCACTCACAATGAATCCTTACCCTTAAATCAATATTTAGTTCATGCAGATTTTTTAACTCTATAAAACGATGTTGTCCAAGATAAAATATCTTTTTTATCAAGTTGCCAAATTTATATAAATTTTTTAAAGGATTTATTTTGAAATCTATACTTTTCGAATATTTAAATCCTTTAATATTAATTGTATTATTAGGTCCATTTGTTACTATTGATATTTTGGTCGTATGGACCACTATCTTTCCTCCACATCCTTGTATTCAATATATTAGTAATACAAAAACTCTCTTTAAGGTTATCGAAACTCTTCAACTTTTTAAAAACAACAAAATTTAAAATAATAAATTAATAATGCTTTTTTATCCGATTTTCTATCTATTATTTTTCTCCATTAAAATTTTTTTAGTTTCAATTTTATAATCATCAACATTTGGTTGATCAAATGGATTAACATTCATTAAAAAACCTAGATACATCATTTCCATCATTTTCATCTGCAGAAGTTGTCCAATAGATGAAGGGGATTTATCAGGAAGATAAATTTCTGCAAATGGTCTTTCTCCCTTTTTAAATGCGATTTGAACTCCATCTAAAATGGCATTCATAATCTTACTTAGCTGGATATTCTGAATATTATCTACAAGTTTTGAATAATCCGGAAAATCAGGAATTTTAACACTTTCTTTGTTTTTTAAAACTCTTATAAAAGTTGTGAATTTATCATAAGGTCCACCTAAATAAAGCTGAGCCATAGAATGCAAATCGGTTGAACCAATTGATACAGTTGGTGTGATTCCGCAAAAAACCTTTTTTTGTTCTCGATTAAACTCTTTACCAATACTTTCCCCCATTAACTGTCTATACCATTTCCCTATTGATTCAAGATCAGGACTGAATAAAAACATATCATGGATATTCATACCCTTTTTATAATGAATATAAATTAAACAAGCGCTCAAAGCAGCAGGATTATTTATAACTTCAGATGTTAAACATTTATCTCGCAATAATCTTGCACCACTAAGAAGTTCATCAAAATTAATGCCTATTAATCCCAATGGAAATAATCCAACACTTGAAAAAACTGAAAATCGTCCACCGACTTTTTTAGGTATTTCTAGAACATCAAAACCTTTTTCAGCAGCCAAATTCCAAAAATTTGAATCTTTATCTGTTGTAACAACAATGTGTTTTTGGTAATCTTTCTTATATTTTTTTACTATATCTACCAAAGCTTCAAAATTGGCAATTGTCTCAGTTGTTCCACCTGATTTACTCACCCCGTTTATAACAACGTTTTCTCCTTTTTTTAATATTGGTTCAATAATACATATAATATCATTTATTAAATCTGAATCAACAGTATCAGCAAAAATAATTTTAATATCAGGATCTCGTTGATTATATAACTTTCCAAGGATAGCCTCTTGAACAGCAATTGTACCAAGATTACTCCCGCCAATTCCAACAACTACGATGTATCTTGGATCAAATTGTTTTTGTTTTTTAATTATCTGTTTTACATTATCCTGCATCTGTTTATCATTGGGTAAATTAATCGACGCTCGGTCATTTTCGTAACCCTCTTTAATGGCTAAATTCATTTTCTCAATTTCTATTTTTAATTTGTTTATTGCTTCCTCCAACTCATTTTCAGATATTAAGCTATTATTATAAAAGAACTCTATCTCCTTCATTGCCATCTTCTCCTTGAATAGCAGTTTTATATTTTTTAAAATTTAAACAAATATCAGCTCCACTAAGATAACCATTGTAAAATTTTTTAATTATTCGAAAAGCATCGATACAATCTTTTGCAATAAACAATCTAAAAAGATCTTTTTTTGATAAAAATCCTTGTTTTAATGGATTTTTTTTAACCCAATTAAGAAATTCTTCCCATATATCACCTAATAAAATTATTGGTATATTACAGATATGTTTAACCTGAACAAGTTGCCATGTATAGGCTAATTCTAATAAAGTTCCTACTCCTCCAGGAGCTACTACAACTGCATCAGATAGCTTCATAAAGGTGTCAAGACGTTCTGAAAACCTATCAAATTCCTTTTTGATATCAAGATGTCTATTAGGTTTTTGTTCAGCAGGTATCTTAATATTTAATCCAATTGTATGAGTGTCTTCATTCTTTCTTCCATCTCGATGGCCTTTACTTGCTGCATGCATTATTCCTGGTCCGCCACCAGTAACAATATCAATATTTTCCTCAGCTATCATATGAGCAAGTTTATATACTTCTTGCCAAGCTGGATCATTAGGTTTAATTCTAGCTGAACCAAAAATTGTGACTCTAAAATTTTTTTTATATAACTCATTATCTATAATACTTTGATTCATTTTACTAATCCGTAATTAGTTTTGCATATTCAGGAACTATATCATCTGTAAACTTTTTCATTCCTTCTTGGGATTTATAATGAACTAGTAACTCTTCTATAACATTATAGGGACATGTTGCAATATGTGCACCAACAAGTGCTGCTTCTCTAACTTGTCGTGCATTTCTCATAGATGCAGCTAAAACTTCTGTTTTAAAATTATAAATATCAAAGATCTCAACGATTTGAGCAATTAAATCAATACCTGAGACAATACCATTATCCTCAAGTATTTCTTCATCTGTTTCCCAGCCATCCATGGGAAAATAATCTGATTTTTTAAAGGAAATATTGTTTTGACTTCTAATATAATCATCAATCCTACCTGCAAATGGACTTACATATTTTGCACCAGCCTTTGCAGCAAGTAACGCTTGTTCTGGAGTAAAAATTAATGTACAGTTTACTGGTATTTTCTCTTTTGATAACGAGCTTATTGCATTTATTCCATCAAAATCTTTTCCAATTTCTTCTTCAAAAGATGGATTAACAGGTATTTTTATTACAACGTTATTTGCAATTGAATTAAATTTTTTATATAGCATTTTTCCTTGATTTATCATACCATCTGCTGTTGAATCTGTTACCTCTAAACTAACAGGTGTGCCTTTTGCAATTTTTAGTATTTTTTTGATATAGTCTTCAATTGTTATTTTCTCTCCTTTTTTTTGTAATTTTTCTACTGCCTTTTTTAATAGAGTTGGATTTGTTGTTACACCATCAGCAACATTGTAAGAATAAGCTTGTTCTATCTCATCTATTTTTGCTGAATCTACAAATATTTTCATTATTTGCCTCCACCTTTCTTAATATTGAAAACTGTGATAATTAATCATTATATTACTTTTTTGTCAACATTTAGATTTTGAATAATATCTAACTATCGACTAGTTGCTCAATTTTTTATTTTTATTAAATTAAGAAATCTTGATATGAATAATCATACTATTTATTGGATGGTTCTTTGTTTTTAATTGCCATTGCTCTTGCAATAATTGATAAAATTACCCCTATTGCACCAAGTGTTAAAAAGCTATTAAAGGCAAAACTTCCTTCATAAATTCCGACAATAATTGAAAATATTAGACCAATTATCCCAAGACCCACTCCAAGCATTATAATAAATTTTCCTGATCTGACCATGTTTTTTCCAATCAAAATTCCACCAGCAATTACTGCAATTCCTCCAAGTGCTGCAATGAAAATTAATATAGCAAATACAATTTGTACAATTTCATTGTCAATTAAATAGGTTGTAACAAATTTTTTTATATTGTCCCAAGTTGCAAATCCACTAACTCCATCAATTAATAGAAATATTCCTGCTACAATTGCAACTCCCATAGCAGTTCTATTTCTTGATACCATATTTTTTCACCTTTTTATCTATTTTTCCTCAAATAAATGAACGTCTCTTTGCGGAAATGGTATTGTAATATCATTTTCATCAAATGCTTCTTTAATTTTTTTTGTAAGATCTCTTCTTGTTGGCCAATATTCAATTGTTTTCACCCAAGGTCGAACAATAAGATCCACACTTGAATCACCTAAATTATTAACAGCAACTATTGGCTTGGGATCCTTAATTACATTTGGATGTTTCTCTAATACATCAATTGCAATTTTTATAGCTTTTGACATATCATCATTATAACTAATTCCTACTGTCATATCAATCATTCTAACATTTAATGCTGTGTAGTTAACAATAGGTTCTCCCCAAATTTTAGAGTTGGGAACTATTATTCTTTTATTATCGACTGTTGTCATTGTTGTGATGCTTGCCCCAACATTGTTGATTGATCCTGATTTTCCTGCAATATCAACATAGTCTCCAACTCTAAATGGTTTTGTAATAGCAATCATAAATCCAGCTGCAAGATTTCCAAGGGTATCTTGAAATGCAAATCCAAAAATAAATCCTGAGACAACAGAGATACCAATAATTGCGGCACCAACATCGACACCTAAAAATCCAATTGCTATTGCTATTATAAATATGATTATTAAGATTTTTGCAACCCTGCTGGTGAATTCTGCTAAGATTTCAGCCATCTTTGCTTTAATCATTACTTTGCGGATATATTTTCGTGTTAGAACTGCTACAAAATAACCAACAATTAATATAACAATTACTGAAATTAAATTAATTAAGGTAATTTCTGTAAATGGAATTTTTATTTCTAAGATTTCAATTAATTCTTCTATATTCAAAAAGAAATCCCCCTTTAAAGAAGAGATATGAAATTATTGAATTAGGTATTCAAGAGAACATTAATACTATTTTTTCTTAGATATTCCTTTCTTTAATCCTTTTCCAACTCCTTTAACAGCGCCCCAACCTTTTTTCACGCCCTTTCCTACTATCTCACCAGTTTTTTCAGCACCTTTTTCAATTTTTCCTTTTTTTTCTTTACTCATATAATCTGCCCCCGCATTAACAAATCTTTAGATATTGTTATTAATAAGCTTAGACCTTTTTATATCTTTTTAAATTAATTAAACTATATTTTTTTACTAACAAAATTTAAAAATTTGTTAAAAATATTCAAAAAATTAATTCTTATATAATTTTTGCATTAGATAAACATCTAATAATTTACCAAATTTATAACCGACTTCTTTTAGTACCCCTACAACTTCAAATCCAACAGATTTGTGAAGATTAATACTAATATTATTTCCTGCAGTAATTCTTGCAAGTATTGAATGAAGACCTACCTTTTCTCCCTCTTTAATGATACTATCAATTAAAGCCTTACCAATTCCTTGTCCTTGATTTTCCTCTTTTATATATAAGGATATTTCTGCAGTATCAGAATATGCACATTTTGTATCATATTTACTTAAAGCAGCCCATCCTATAATTAATCCATTTTTTTCAGCAACAATAATTGGATTTTTTGGACCATGATTTTTAAACCATAATTTTTGTTCCTCTATTGTTTTTTCTTTTGTATCAAAAGTTGAATTTGTTTTTCTTATGGACTCATTGTAAATCTTTGTTATTTCATTTATATCTTTAATCAATGCTTTTCTGATTTTAACCATTTCAAATTCCAATAAATCATAAAGAATAAGATTATTATTACTGTTTGTCTTTATTTAAATAAATAAAAGAAGTTTTTAATAAAATCAAAAAAAAGCAATCTAAATGGAATTCTAGCTCTAGGTATATTTATATTTAATGTTTCCCAGTCACTTTCTTCGTTGTAAGGGTCTTTTACTTTTACTTTTATTTCATTATTGTTTTTTGTTGTCCATAAATGAGTTAAGGCTATTTCTTCTCCAGATGCATATGGGCCGATCCATTCTTCCTTCCGATTATCTCCCCAATCAATATAATAGAGCAGATCATTTCCATCAGGATCTGTTGAAGAAAAACTATATTCATATGTTCTCCAAATTTTTCCATTACTAGGTCCATTTATTGTCGGTTTATCTGGTCTATCATTTGTTTCTTGTATCCAAAGATTTGTGGTTTTAGTTGCAATATTTCCTTTACTATCTTCTACAGTCAATGTTATCGTGTATTTTCCAAGGTTTTCATAAGTGTGGGTAGTAATTTTACCTGAGCCAGTGTTTTCATCTCCAAAATCCCAAGAATAATCAATGATGTTACCTTCAAAGCCCATACTTTTACTTGCATCAAATGTTACTTCTTGATTTGG
>CAYFVP010000094.1:0-9836 GCA_964346655.1 uncultured Thermoplasmatales archaeon | reverse complement strand
TCAAGCCAGTTGATAATCCTGTACATCAAATAGGCTCTATCCCATTCATTATTTATCGCTTCAAAACCAAAGGCAAAATAGACCACTTTATAAATCCCTGTGTCAACTCGAAGAGCACCTATTCCATCTCCCTCATAGTAAAAAATTGGAGCGGCAAATACATCGTGAGGTGTTATCTCGCTAGGGAAATACTGATTATCTGCTCCATCGCCTCCAATAATTGAAATGTATATTGAATCCGTTATCGGATCATTTGTTACTCCATTTAAAACATAAATATCTGTGTCATCCTGAATATATTCTGCGTGAAGATAGTTCTGATAAAATGTTGTATCACCAATATCGAAGCCGATGTCTTGACCTGAGATAAAAAGTTTCCCACCGTTTATTAGATAAGTTTGGAGATTTGTCTGATCATCCGTAGTGATTGTTGTATTGAAATCATCTCCAGTTAACCATATAACAATTTTATAAGTCTGAAGGGTGTTAATCGGGGGAGATCCTTGAGATGATACATTCCATATGACATGGGAATATCCAATCAAATTGAGGGCGTTAGAATAATAAATTTCATAGTTTGAGTTTAAATCTTCATCATCGTCAACTAATAAGATTTCTGCTGTAACTACCGTAATATCGGTCTGGACAATATTGTTAATAGTAACATTTTCTCCTGCTACTGGTACTGCATAAATAGATATATTGTAGGTACCTTCGATTTCTGTAGACCAGGTAAAATTTAATCGCTGAGATGAACTGCTATTTAATATCGGTAAGATTTGTGTGTCCTTAATAGTTCCATCTACTGAAAATCTAATTTCAACATTATTTTCATCATGTTGCCCAAAATTATTTACGGTCACATCTATCATTGCTAACTCATTTGTTTTGATTGAATTTGGAGCATTAAGATGTGTTAGACTTATGTCATGAGGTTCAGGTAATGGTTTATGTATTAGAGTCTCGGGACAACCTAGAAGGTTTATTTCGTAATAGCAATATCTCATGTAATTATTAGAAGAAACAAATCCAGCATTATCTTCTTTTGCGTCCTGTAATGCTCTCCCTATGTGTTTCTCATTTTCATTGAAAATTGCATCAAAAAATTCTTTATCATAATATTGTGAGGGGCCTTTAGTAGAGCCATGAGCGTACCATCCATATCTAGAGTTTGCTATTACAGAGAACGCACCATGTTCCTTTGTGGTAAATTGCTCACATATAGAATCATAATCGTAATGGCTCCCAGAAGGCGATCGATTATCAAAGGCACCACAATAACACCCCTGTGTGAAAAGTAGAAAATATTCATCGTTTGTAAATAAATCAATATCATAAATGTATAATTTTAGCGCGTAGCCGTTACTGGCATGACCCATATGATTAATCAGATGTTGGCCCTGATTTATTTTTTTAATTATTTCACTTTTTGGCCAATCATCTTCAGGATATTCTTTATCATATAGTGTTGAAGATGTCCATGGTGGAATTATAAAATTTTTAATTTCATCTTTGTAATCTCCACCCCATGTTATTTCATCTAATTTTTCTCCAACCATTAAGGTTTTTTTTAGATACGATTCAGAACCTGATAAATTCTCATAGGCTATTGTCTTATTGATAAAAATGTCTGCTTCAATTGAATTACTAATAGGTGCTCTGCCAATAAACACCTCAGCCAAGAGATCTTCTTCCCCAGGTTCTCCCCATATATCATCATAATCATCGTCCCATGTACCATCGAGCGCTACATAATATAAATCAGAAGGTATATCGTAGTCTGTATCTTCACCTAAGTCTACATAGAAACCACGATGAGGAATTATCTCGTCATCTCCACCTAGCAAAACATATTCAACACTCCAGTTAAAATAGGCATGTTTAATGAAATTTCGGATCTCTTCTTGCAAATCTCGTCCGTCGTAAGATGAATTATTTGCAATATCTTCAACTGTAACTATTGCTGTCTGTATATCTGTTGAATTTTTCCAATTGGCAAATCTTTGAAAAGTAGTTTTAAGAGCATCGTTTGTTATTATAACATAATCATAGTTTGTATTTAGTGGAAACGGTCCACCTATTCCCTCAATATTAATATTTGAATAAGTTTCTAATGTCTCAGGATTTTCTACTATAGCTGCTACTTTTTTTCTATCTTTTGTTATATCTCTAAAATTTTGTTCATCATATGCATCTTGAACGTAATTAGAATTTTGTGATGTTTTTATCTCTAGTTCGAGTTCTGGGAAATAAGAAATTTTACCACTTTTTGGATAATATCGTATTGGATAAATATTTAGAATAAGAATTTGAAATCCACATAATTTTTCTAAAGAACTTATAGAGAATATTTCTTTTGGGTAAGGATCATCAGAATTATATATAGTTTTATTTGGATGTGTAAATTTTGCTTCTTCTATCATACTTAATGGCACGGGCGTTTGACCTGGCTCTATTAAATAAGTTTCTTTTAAAAAAATCTCATTCTTAATAGATTTTTGAACACCATATAATGTTTTTCCATAAGGCAACAAAATTTTTATCTGCTTAATAGGAAGAATTGGTTCACTAGGTTTTCCATAATTATTCAATTCAGATATTTCAATTTTATCAAATGTTCTATTAAAAATCTTTATCTTTTTGATCATTGGATCCTTAAAAGTGAAACTTAATTTTATTATATCATCATTTTGAATAGAATAGTATCTTTCAATAGAAAAAACTCCATTTAAAAGAGTTATTATAATAATAATATTGAATAACAATGTATACTTTTTTTTCATTTTTTCCTCCCCAATATCAATTATTTAAATCAATTAATAGTTTATAAACTTCTCCTTAACAATTGATAACTTTTTTAAATAAACCATAGTTATAAAATAATTCCTTAAAATATTATTTTAACTCTTTCAATTATATATTCACCAAATTAGTTCAAAACTATCAACTATAGTCGCAATATCTTTTACAAAGTAGTAACCTGGTCTTGCATGTACACAATCACCCCAGTAATATTTACCAATATCTAGATATGCTTTTTTATCAAGTTGAGGTTCATAGTATAATAGTCCTTTATTTGTTGTATTAAAAGCAACTAATGCATGTCTTTCTCCAAGTGTAAAGTTAACACTGACATATGCACAACGAATACCTTGTTCTTCTGCATTGTTGTTTACCTCTTGTGCATAATGTCCACAATTGAACATTTCATCATCATAAGGTTTTTCATTTGTCTCATCTTGATATATAAAAATTTCAACCTCAGCATAAGTGGGATCATGTAGCTCATATTTTTTACCTGATTGAAGTATATTTATTTCAGAATTTATAGTATTTAATTTTGTTAATTCCTTAGATATATCATTTTCTACATTTCTAATACTATCATTAACATAAGATATTTTTTGTTCAACAGTATTTAACTCTTTTTCTAAACTTGAAATTTGTTTTTTCAGCTGAGAAATAGAATCGCTAAGATTATACAATATATTAACAAAAAATATAGCTAATAAAACAAGGAAAATTAATCCGATAATTGAAATTTTTGCAACCTTTTTCATTTATTTCACATTACCATATAAATAATATATCAACAATCAGAATTTCATCGTATGAACTATATGGTTGTCCTTCAACACAATGAAAATAATCCGTACCAATTGCTGGATTAACTTTATAATGGGTTTCTGGTTCAAAATAAATCATATCATGATCTATTATATTAAAACCTATTAATTCATACATTCCCTCCTTTAAACGAATCTGAACATATGCACATCTTATCCCTTGATTTTTAGCATTAGTAATCATCTTAAAAATTCCAGTTTTACCATTATTTTCTAAGAACTCCATTACTTCATTAAATGTTGGATTGTGAAGATGATATTCATCACCAGATTTTAATTCTTGTAACTTTGTATTATTATCTGCTATAATATTTTGGTAATTACTTAATTGAGTTTGAAAATTAATTAAAGATATATTTTTTTCAATTAATTGATTGTCAGCATTAATTAACAGATTTTCTAAACTATTTTTTTGCTCTATTAGCTCTGAATAGGATTGATTGAGAATATAATAACCAATAGTTGATATAATACCTAATAAAATAATAAGAGATATTAATATTATCAGAGGTTTTACATAACCTCTTTTGTCTCTATCTGATTTAAATGATACTTTTACTTGATATTTATTTTTCTTTCTAAGATTTATATATAAAAGCAAAATAAATAGGATTGCAGATATTCCTGCAACGACTAGAAATATTTCTCCAGCCATATTTTTCCTCCCCAATTATAAATGATTAAAAGAAATTATTATATATAAATTTCTCCTTAACAATTGATAACTATTTTTTTAATAAACCATGAATAAAAATAAAAACATTAAAATATACTTATAAAGGGAGTGATTATTTCAAACTTAATATGCAAAAATATACATTTCATAAAAAACCTTGGAAAAAGAAACCGAAACAATTTCTTAAAACACCATTATCAAAATTATTATTTATTTCAATCCTAACAATTATTATACTCTGGTTTATATGGAATATAATTAAAATAAGAAACATTTTTTTTGGTTTTTTAACTGTAGTTATTATTACAGTATTATTATTCTTGTTAATAATTGAATCAATTTTACAATCTAAACCAATACTAAAATTTCTAAAAAAATATTACAAATTTAAAAAAATACCAAATATTTTTGAATATATATTTTTCTTGACGTTATTCTTAGCAACAATATGTGCAACCTTTGCAGCTGCTGCATTATATTTAGGAGGCAGAGAATCAGAAGTTTTTATTAATTACTGGTGGTTTGTAATATTCTACGGGATTGCAATTGTAAGTGGTTTCTATCATTATATACGTAGAATTGACGAATAAAAATAAATTCCTATTTTTTAGAATTTACCAACATTTCACCGAGTCTTTCAATTTTATCAATACGTTGTTTACAGTCTATTATGAAATCAATAATTTCATTGGCAAATTCCTGTAAAAGATCTTTATCATATTCCATGAAAAAAGATTATGTAATGGTTTGATTTTTAGTTTATGTAGTAAAATATAACAAAAAAGACTGTGTTTTGATATAAATTATAATAAAATAAAGAAAAAGTTGATTTTTAAATTACTTTTATGTAATCTATCCCTTCAAACTTTGTTCCATCCAATAGTTCACCAGTGATTTTTATTTCAACATCATCTCCAGGTTCAAGGATACCTATTACATCTTGTCTGTTGAATTTAACCATAAGGTCTGTTATGCCATCTTCATCATAGTCGCTGATGTTTATAGGATGAGATTCAGCAAACACATTATAATTCAATAGTATTGAACTAATATTGATGTCCTCAACATTATAACCATCTGGAAGCTCAATGTAACAGGTAATCCAATTTCCTGTGCTGTTTAGGTTTAATGTGTCTGGATTAATATCGATAGTTGTTTCTGTTTGTAAAATAAATTCATCCTGAGTTAGCTCATCATCTGATGTTATTGTTCTTTCAAATATTCCATCATCATCAGCATCTATCTTGATAGTTACACCTTCTTTCCCTTGAGAGAGAACAGTCCAATTGATAGTGTATTGATGGAGTAAATTGGTAAATACAGGGATGCCAGTTATATTTACAGTTTTATTAGCTTGTTCATTTATTATAGTAAAATTATATGTGCCTTCGTCATATCCTCGTAATTCATATGTATATGTTAAATCTGTTGGCAGGTAATAAATTTCTATGTCACCAAATATATCTGCCGTAGCGCCAAGAATTTCATTAATAAATTCAGAATCAACAAAACCGATTTTCTTATTTTCATCGTCTATTATTGTGAGATTAACAGGACAAGTTAACATTACAATTTCCTGCCATTTAAGTGCCCATTGTGCTGGATAATCCCAACATTCACGGTCGTATCTGTACATTGGTCCTTGAGGTCCACAATCTCCCATCTTATAAAAAACACCAAAATCACCCCATCGACCTGCATAATCAAGCCAGTTCTGATAATCAGGATGTTGACTTCTTTCACCTAACAATACAATATCCATATCATCAATATCCAATTTTGGTCCATTTCCATCAAATAAATCATTATAAAATTTGTAAATTAGTTTTCTATCCCAAGGTATCCAATCATCTTCTGTTGTGAAATAGTTTGCATGAGAACCAAGTGCAACATACACAATAGGATGATCTCCGACCTTATCTATATTATTCCAACTTCTACGCTCTCTACCGTTGTGTTGTGTACATACAAGATAAGCAGGACTATTTTGCTCATCTAATAATACCTGAACCATTTCCCAGTCACCTTCATGCTGGTTAAATTCACCATTATTAAATGCATAAAAAAACCAATATTGAATTACCGTATATGTAATGCCAGCGTACTCAGATTTATTTAAGTGAACATATACAACATCGCCATATTTTAACCTATTATTTTCATAGTGAGAAATGATTTTACTGTTATATTCTGGTTTTCCTTGGATATTGTCCATAAAATAACTATCGTTATTACAATCTTTTATATCGATTACTTCCAGGGGATAGGATTTAACAAAGGGTGGAATTTTAGTACTAAGATTTAAGTTAGAGTTATTCAAATGATATTTTATTTTTGTTGGGAAACACTTTTCCGGTTCTGAATCAAAATATAAAATGGGGAAATAATGTTCAGCAAGCACCCATTCAGTGGATTCAGGTAAATCATCGCTATCGTCAAAATAAACAATTACTTTATTTGTTGTATAGCTTTCTAGTCCACCTGTGTCCTTGACTGCAAGTTTTACAGTATAGACAATATAAATCCCTTCAGGATAGTATCTATGAAGGGCAATCTTATTAGTGGTCCATTCTGTATCCCAGATTCCATCGTTTTCCCAATCCCATCGGACCTGTAAATCACTAGTATCATCTTCATAATCTGAACAAGAAGAGGCATTAAATTCAAATTCTATCGTGGGTTCCCCAGCAGATGGAATTACATCAAAAGAAGCTTCAGGGTATTGATTTTCTTTGGTAATAAATTCCCAAATGGAAGATTGGGTTGATTCAATTCCATCAGATGCCACAGCATACCAAAAATACCGCGTAAAATAAAATAAATCCGACCAAGTAGTCGTTGCAGTTCCACCAGATGGCACTCCATAGTCTGTTCCGATAATAGTTCCATCGACTGCATCATAGAAAGTTATATCCATATCTTGTCCATCTGGATCAGAAACTTCCACTGAAAGAGTTGGATTAAGATCTACATTTGTGGCTTCGTTGACTGGATTTGGATTTGTTGGAGGATCTGGTGGTTGGTCTTCTTGACCAATAGCAATGAGCCTTTGATCCCCGGCAAGATAAAGAGTGCCATCTGGGCCCATGCTAAGACTGGCGCTATGACCATGGATATCAGGAAAACTTTTATACCATTTCTCTGTCCCATCTGGATAATAAGCACGTAAAACTTTCACATAGACAACAATATATATTGTACCATTACCATCAATTAAAGGAGATGAGTAACGCACATAAGGGTTACTTGCTATTTTTTTCTCCCACCAACCATTACCTGAGTAATCTAATTTCAAAAGATATCCATGACCTAAACCAGGGTATCCAATATGACTAAATGCAACATAAATTGAACCATCTCCAGCAATCGCTGGAGGACAATCACCACCCATAAAACTCCAATAACCATATTTCCACGAAATAGATCCATTTGGTAAAATAGCATAAATACCCTTTGGATCATAGGTTCCACCACCTCCAACAATATATATTTTATTATCTGAACCAATTGAAGGATCACCAAGATATTTCCCTAAAACCTTATTCCACTTTAAACTCCCATTTTGATATAAGGCAAATAACCTTCCACCTACACCAAAATATATATCACCATTAAGGTCAACAGCAGGGGAAGTAGGATCAGCTTTATATCCACAATCAAACATCCAAAGAATAGTTCCATTTTTAGCAAATGCATATAAAACTATATGTTCAACGCCCTCAGAATGTAAATTTACACAAGGAACTAAAATCGCACCATTTGGATGAACAACTGGGTAACCTGATAAAGGAGTATAATACAAAGGATAAAACCACTTTAAATCACCTGATGATGTCAACGCGGATATTCCTTCTTGCCATAAAATATAAATATTACCATCATTGTCAATAGCAGGAACACGAGACCAACCTAAATCATGAGCAGAATAATACCATTTTTGAGAGCCATCTGGATTAATTGCATACAATCCACTTTTTGTTAATGCATAAATTACTCCATCATTTCCTACCACAGAAGAACGAAGGTCATTATAAAAAGTAAACTCCCACTTAATATCTGGAGTTTGTGGACCAATATATGAACTTTTTCCTGTACGTCGAGAATCGTGTTGATACATAGGCCAAGGCCGATATATGCTTTCTTCTGGTTCTATTTTTATAAACCAAACATCTTGACCACCAGCTCCAAAAGATTTTGTTTCACCTATGACGACATAGCCATTGTCATTTGTTTGCTGAATTACTCTTCCAAATTCTTCATTATTCCCACCAAATGTTTTATTCCATTGATGATTCCCATTTGCATCAGTTTTAATCAACCATATATCAGCATTACCCGCACCATAAGAATAGGTAACTCCTGATAAGATATATCCACCATCAGAGGTCGTTTGAACAGTATGACCCCAATCATTATTAGTTCCACCAAAGGTCTTATCCCATAGCTTATTTCCACTGACATCAGTTTTTATTAACCATGCATCTCTTAATCCAGCTCCAAAAGAGGTTGTACCTCCTCCTATGATATAACCTCCATCTGGAGTTTGTCGAACAGTATAGCCATAATCATAATCTGAACCACCAAAGGTTTTGTTCCAAATCATATTCCCACTGCTGTCAGTCTTTATCAACCAGACATCTTCATCTCCAGTGCCATATGATTTTGTCAATCCAGTTATTATATATCCTCCTCCAGTTATTTGCTGAACAGAAAAACCATGTTCAAGATTTGAACCACCAAAGGTTTGACTCCAAATCTGGTTTCCATTAGAATCGGTTTTTATCAGCCAAATGTCACCGCCACCAACATCAAAAGAGTACGTGTTTCCTACTAATATATATCCACTATCAGCGGTTTGAAATGCACGTTGCATAACTTCTAAACTGGAACCACCAAAGGTTTTATCCCATAATTTATTTCCGTTGGAGTCTGTTTTTATAAGCCACCAATCTGAATCACCTGCCCCATATGATTTTGTACTACCTCCTAATATATATCCACCATCAATGGTTTGCTGTACACATTCAATCCAATCCTTACCTGAACCACCATCTCCAAAAGTTTTACTCCAAAGTTCATTACCATTTACATCAGTTTTTATCAACAGTGCATCATATCTATCCAAGGATGAGATACCTGTCCTACCAGCAATAATATATCCTCCATCATTAGTTTGCTGAACGTATTCACCTATATCATCACTTGCCCCACCAAATTTTTTATTCCATTCTTCTTCTGGTGATTGAGTTCCAACAACATTCATAGGTGTAAAACTAGCTCCAATAAACAAAACAATTATTCCAATTACAAATCCTTTCCTTAAAACATTTTTTTCTACCATACCAGTACTACCTCCCCAATTTTAAGTGTAAAATCTTTAATATATTGTTTGAATTTAAATTTTTTCATGATTTATTAGTATTTGTTTAGCTAACCGAGAACTTTTTGAATAAACCGAAAAATCCATGCATAAGTTCAACTATACCAAGTCTTACATGGATGGGATGAAGAGTTTACCTGAAGAAATCAGACGA
>CAYFVP010000093.1:0-8549 GCA_964346655.1 uncultured Thermoplasmatales archaeon | reverse complement strand
ATTTCAAAATCTTTGTTTCCTTGCTTAAAGGCTCATTAACAATCTTATCTTTCAAAACCTCAAGGCTACTTACAATATCCTCTTTAACATCAACAGGTAAAACAGAATCACATTCTTTTGAGCCTGTTTTATCAAATGTATAAAACGTTAAAGGAGAAGTATCTTGGTTTTTACTCAACTCATTCACTTTACTTGTATTTGTATTAATACTAATTCCACTAATAATTGGCACTATATAAGCACCAATAATTAGAGATATGATTACAATAACCAGCGTCTTCTCAATTAGATTTCTATTCATAATCCTCCCTCGAATTTATATATTCTAATGTAATCAATAATATTTAAACCTTATATAGAGATTTATTATAAAATGTCCAAATATTTACAGCTAATATAAACATACATTACCTCTTTTTTAAAATAACAGTTAATTTTAAAAAAATATCTAGAACTTCGTGCAACTATACAACATATGTTTTTTTAAAATAACCAAAACGCTTAGTTAAACTATAAAAACGTGGAACATTTTCTTCACCAACTTCTTTATTCCAAAAAGTCTTATCAGAAAAAAGTTTAATAATAATTGGTATGTGAGCATCTTGGGAGAAGAAAAAACCTTTATTCACAAGTCTTGGCCACAGAAACTTAATACAGGTTTTATTTGATGATTCTAAATCAACATCGCAGAATACAGCTACTACATCTTCCTTAAAGTTTGGCATAGTATTCTCGAACCATCCTTTAACAAATTTGCACATCTTAATTTCACCAAATTCTTGTATATTCTTTTTAACTTCATCTAAAGTACCAAAATAATCCCCTTTATTAAACTTTAAGTTATAACCCATTGTCGTATGTGCAATAGGATCATCATGATCAGGCAAACCTTCAAAAGAATCAAAAATATACAACTTTCTATCACAGAGGTTTGCAATCAAACTTAATTTTGCTGAACTGCACCCCTTAAAGGCGCCAGCTTCTACAATACATCCTTTAATAGATCTAGGTAGAGAGAGAATATGGTAAGCTGGTATCAAAAGTTCGTCAAATGAATGAGAGTTCTCTATATTATTATGAATATAATTAAAACGCTTAACCAATTTCCATTTTTGTCCAAAAGATAAATCAATTTTTCTTGAAAACAAAAACATTATCAAAATTATAACAGAACTTCTATTTGGACTAAGCAATAATTTTACAAATAATGGTTTGAGTAATTCCTCTCTAGTCTTAGGTGACAACCTTTTTTCAATTGCTTTTTTAATATTAAACTTCATTTTATTATATTTAAATCAAATAATTAACTTATAAAGGTTATTATTTTTACATATAACTTAATACAGATACATTTCTGCTACAGTGATTTCCTAAAAAAATTAGGATCAAAAACACAATATAATGAGAAACTAACAATTAATTATTGAACATCTAAGTTAAGTCCGCCGACATTTCTGTCTTCTACCTAATATCTTAAATCTATAATAACAAAATGTTACTAATACAACATATTAATACTAAATTTTGATATATTAATACATAATGTTATTATATATGTTAAATTATTACAAATAGTACAAAATTATGAAGGGAGGTACAAATATGAATCATAAATATTTATTAAAGAAGACGCTGGTCATAGGAATCTTAGTTTTATTTATAGGATCTATTTTTATAACTATTGCAAGTGGAGGAAATTTTCAATTGAAAAATAGGTCAATTTATCCAGAATCATCATCTTTTAATCCATTTTTAAGGGGCTGGAATTATCGTAAAAAAATCACAATTGACCATACAAAAGTAGATAATACATTGAAAAACTTTCCAGTGCTAATTAGCATCATTGATTCTGATCTTTGTGATAAAGCACAAGGTGATGGTGATGATATTTTATTCATGGAAAATAAGGGATTTGCCAAAAATCTATATCATGAAATTGAAAAATATGATGCCTCCATAGGCAAGCTTGTTGCTTGGGTAAATATACCCTATCTTTCATCAAGTAAAAATACAATTTTTTATCTATACTATGGTAATTCAAATTGTGGTAATCAACAATTACCTGAAAACGTTTGGGATTCTAATTATGTCATGGTACAACATATGAATAATGCGCCAGATTATTACCATATCTTTGATAGTACATCCTATAATAATGATGGTGTAAAAGGAGGTAATCACCCTCTAGAAGTAGATAGTAAAATTGGAAAAGGTCAATATTTCGCTGGAAATGGTCATATCGATATTCCTTTTTCAGCATGGTATCCTGAACTGGGAGGTATGAGCAGTCTTACTATTGAAGCTTGGGTAAGACCTGATTCAACAAGTAGAGATTACCATATGATCCTATCAGCTTATCGACCTGTTCATATGTACTACTTTTCTTTTGGTGGCTGGGATCATGATAATTGGTTAATTAAATTATGTGGTTCTAGTGGTTGCCAACATATGTATTTTGGTCCCTCAATTACTGGCATCTGGTATTATATTGTTGGTAGCTGGGACGGCGATAAAACTCGCTGTTACATTAATGGTGATTTTATACTTGATCGTGATTCAACTCATGGATCGGTAATTAATACAGCGAGTCAGGTTATAAGGATTGGAGCAGAAAATAGCAATTATGGTGAACATCTTGTCGGTGAAATTGCTGAACTCCGCATTTCCAATATAGATAGAAGCTCAGGTTGGATTTCCACGGGATATAACAACCAGAATGATCCTTCAAGTTTCATAAGTGTTGGCCCTGAAGAAAAAAGATCTAGAGGAAAAATTGATTATTCATTGTTTAACCCATTACAAAATCATTTCAATATATTCCTATTATTCAGGTCTATATTAAAGATCTAAAATTTTTAAATAGCGTTGTATCTGACAAAATTCATTTAGAGGATTATGCATGGACAAGCGAATAGTTAATATTTATCTCTGTTTTGCTCTTTTTTCTTTTTTTCTGTTATCTTCTACAGGTTATCCCCAAGAAAAACAATCAAGAATTGATCATTTTACATTTAAAACATTTATGTATGGTGGTTATTCTTTTGAACAAGGTATAGCGACAAATAATGATTGGTATTATTTTAGAGTTAATAGTTACACTGAATATGCTGATGTATTAAAAATAACAGAAAATCTTTCAGGATATGAACCTGGAAAGATCAATGGAATAAGTCAAGTAAATATTGATCATAATATATGCAGTCATACTTCTGACCCTTTTGCAAGCGATACTTTTGTATTTTTCCCTTGTGAAAATTATCCAGAACTAACTAAGGGGGTTTGTTACATTTACTATTTATCAAATTTAACAAAGGTATATGGTGATGATTATAATGGTTCATGGTCTGTTGGTAATCACGGTCTGTCAACAGGTGCTTGGTGGGATAAATACCCAAATAATTGTTACTTTGCTGATTATTCAGGTTCATCAACTATTTATAATTATACATTTGATTTGTTAACAGGTTTCACTTTTGTTGAATCTCATAGCGCTGGTATAACTGAAGTACAAGGTATGGCTTTTGGACCTAATAGTGATTTTCTTTATATGGATAGGGCACATGGATCAGATCATAATATTTATGTTATGAATGCATCAAGTTGGAGTACAGATTTAGGCATGGAAGATTTATCATATAATGGTGTTGGGCCTTACGAAGGAATGTGTTTTGATTTAAGCGAACAAAATGACACATGTTGGCTTCATATTAGCTATTACGACTATACTTGTAAATGGAGGTGGGATATTTACAATCCTGATAGCAATAATCAACCACCCACAGCATATATTGATTCAATTGATCCTAATCCAGCTAATCAAGGTGAACCGGTTACTTTTATTGGTCATGGGGATGATCCTGATGGTACTGTTACAGGTTATAGTTGGCGGTCAAGTATCGATGGGCTATTAAGTTATCTACCGTCCTTTACAACTACAGGACTAACACCTGGTGTCCACACGATATATTTTAAAGTAAGAGATAATGGTAGTAAATGGTCAAGTGCAGTAAATGATATACTAGAAATAAAGGTTAATATACCTCCTGATCAACCAGATATTAATGGACCTACAATTGGAAGAATCGGGATTTCTTATACATATTCAACTTCAACCTCTGATCCCAATGGAAACCGGGTATGTTTCTGGTTTGACTGGGGCGATGGTAATAACTCTGGTTGGATAGGTCCAGTTGATTCTGGGCAAACAGTAAAAGAAACTTATGTCTGGAGGAATAAGGGCAGTTTCTCTGTTAAGGTTAAAGCAAAGGACATCCTTGATGCAGAAAGTGTTTGGTCCGATCCAATATTGGTAACTATTCCACGAACCAGAACATCAGTTGGTTCCTGTTTGCGGAGATTTTTTGATATTTTTCCATTACTGCAGAGAATACCCAGTTATATTTTCTAAAATAGGATTAAGCCATCTAAAAGTTTTATATACCCGGTAACTGATTTAAATTATTGGAGGAGGTATATTATGCGAAAACAAACCTTCACATTTGGGATATTATTAATGCTGATGTTTTCAAGTTTTATTCCTATGAGTATCGGGCATAATGTTATTAAAATTGAAATAGAATCAGAAACAGAGAATGAGAAAATGATTGATTCATCAGATAATATTGATTGGTGGCCAATGTTTAGCCATGACCCTCAGCATAGTGGGTATTCAACTGCAATTGTACCTGATATTTTTGATTTATTATGGACTTTTGATACATCTAGGGAAACATATACAGGTCCTATAGTTGTTGATGGAAGAGTATATTGTGGGACTCGGACACATAAATATTATTGTTTGAATATGGTGAATGGTAGCGAGATATGGAGTTTTGATGCAGATTCTGATATAGCATATAGTTCACCTGCAGTAGCCTATGGTAATGTATATGTTAGTTGTCCAACTAAGTATATTTGTTGTTTAGATGCAAATAATGGTAGTATTAAATGGAAATATAATATCGAAAGTGGTTTTGTTTCTTCTCCAACTATATCTAATGGAAAAATTTTTGTCACTGGTGGGTTAAGTACAGCTTATTGTTTGAATGCATTTAATGGAAGTCTCATAATGAAATATTCTATCGGTTCAATATCTAGAACCACTCCTGCTGTTGTTAATGGGAAAGTCTATGTAGCATCCTTAGATGATAATATGTATTGCTTTGATGAAAATAATGGAAGTAGAATATGGTCTTATAAGACGGGGGGTAATGTGTTTTCTTCACCTTCAGTGGCTTATGGGAAGGTGTATTTCGGTTCTGATGATGATAAAGTATATTGTTTGAATGCTGATAATGGAAGTAAGATATGGTCATATAGAACAGGAGATCATATTTCCTTATGTTCTCCCGCAGTTGTTAACGGAAGAGTCTACATAGGGTCATTGGACCAAAATATTTATTGTTTTGATGCTGAAACAGGTGATAAATTATGGAATTAT
Source organism: uncultured Thermoplasmatales archaeon (assembly GCA_964346655.1). Lineage (GTDB taxonomy): Archaea > Thermoplasmatota > E2 > DHVEG-1 > DHVEG-1 > CAYFVP01. The sequence goes on along the minus strand of CAYFVP010000093.1, from coordinate 3,109 downwards.
ACAACTGATTGGTCGATTCAGTCTTGTCCTGCAGTTGTTGATGGAAAAGTTTTCATTGGTTCAAATGATAATAATTTTTACTGTTTTGATGCTGAAACAGGTGATAAATTATGGAATTATACAGCCAATGATGCTTTTATTTCATCCCCTGCAGTTGTTGATGGGAAATTATTTATTGGAAATAATAATGGTATAATATATTGTTTTAGTGGAGATATTGAAGATTTACCACCTTATCCACCAAGTATTATGGGTCCTAATAATATTAGAGTTCTTAGAGAAATTGAATATCAGTTTTTATTATATGATCCCAATGATGATGATTTATATTTGAAGATAGATTGGGGAAATAGAGTTCCCTCTAAATGGCTTGGTCCTTATAAATCAGGGTCTATTGTTAAATTTAAGCATATCTGGTGGAAAAAGGAGGATATAATAATTCGTGCTAAGGTGAAAGATATTTATGGTTCGGAAAGCAATTGGAGTTGTCTTGATATTAGTTTTCCAAGAACTAGAGCATTTATCAGGTCTCATTGGCTTAGATCTTTAGATATGTTTCCGATACTACAAAAAATATTAATTTTTTCTATTAAAAATTTTTAAAGTAACTATTTATCACACTATAAAAACTAATTATTCAACATTTATATTCAATTAGTTTGATGTAATAAAATTATCAGGCTAAAAAGAAATAAAAAATCAGGAGTTGAACACCTGATTCTCACATTTATTAATTTTTATAGAGATTTTAACTTTGCGTCACAGTGAACTCATACCAATCCTCAAGATACCAAGACTCAGGTGGACATCGAGAATCATCATTTATAAACAGAACATTTCCATCAAGATCACGAAACGCTCCGTATACACGATACGAACCATTGCCACCCTTAAACGAACTAGTATTCACATTATTTGGATTAAATATCGTATCAAGACTAAGACTATCACCACTATTGATAATCCTGGGAGAAGTATCATTCACCACTACTAAATCAACATACCATTCCTCCAAAGATTCATTATAAAACTCAATCTGCATCAAAAGATAACCAGAAATATTAGTATTACCAGAATTATAAATCTTAGATTCATAACCAGTATAAAACTTAAAAACATCGCTATCCACACAATTTCCATTACCATCAGAAACACTGACATTCCAATACCACCACTGACCATTCACACTTACATTACTAAAAACCTGATGATACGTACCATTACCCACGCTGTTGTTGGTTCCGAAAACCTGCCAACTGCCACTGCTGTTACTAAACCAAGTAATAGTCATATTGTCACCTTCGTTATCAGAAACCGTTATATTCAACAAAGGAGCAATACCAACACCAATACTACCACTGGAAGGATACGGATCGCTTATAACAGGTGCTTTATTCGGAACATCACCATAAGCATCAAAGATAGCAATAGGACTAGGAATTTCCCGACCCCATTTAACAGTATCAAAAATATCCTCAGTGTCAATAACAACCACCTTAATATATCGACCAGTTTTATCCGTATTATCAACCTCCTGCCAAGCTCCTGTATCTTGCCAAGAAGAGATACCTGTTGCAACAGCTGTTCCCCAATCTGACTTATTATCACTCACATAAATATCAACATCTATCGGATCAGCAGTCATCTCTGAACGGCCTCTGACTTTCTTAATTGTAAGATTCTGACCGAGATCAAGAATAAAATAATGAGTATGACCGACAGACCACATATGCCACCAGTAGTCATAATCTCCATCTAACGCCTCCTCCAAGGTATGAGACATGGTATCTCCACAATGACTGTCATATTCACTGCTGCTTATACCAAGCCAGTCATCGCTATCCAGCCAATGCATCATCGTACTTTTTTCCTGACCAACACTGAGAGATCCAATACGGATAAACAAAGTAACAGGAGCATTAAACTCACCCTCACGGGATTTAACAGTTACCTTATAAGTGAGATCCTCATTCCAACTAAGATAAAGATCCCTGCTCAGATGATGAGTAGGTGGATTTGTACAAATAAGACGGACAACGGTATTACTTTCCATATCTGTAAAACTATTATTCAATGTTTGACTTAGAAGAATATCCTCGAAACCAGAACCATTGTAAATCCTAAGGTAATTATCATTTTCTACGTTAGCTATCTGAATGTCGTTCATCTCCCAGCCGAAACCAAAAACATAAGGAATATCATCCTCATCCAAGTTTTTAATATACGGTATAACCGTGAGATCAACATCATCCACACCCAGATAATAACGAATAGCCAGGCGGAAATCATAACCACCATATGTTAGGTCTTTCCACAATGTAGCATTTACAAAAGTCTCATCATCAGTTGTTATGTTTTTATTGAAACCGCTAAGCTCGTCCGTACGATATATGAGATTCCACATGTCATTGTTATAGTATCCCAACATCAGCACATTATGTGTCCAGTATTCATCCATGTGGTTGGTGAACTGAACACCATTACTGGTGTTAAAGTAATAAGAATTATAATTATTCCACATATGCAACACCTGATTATCATCTAATAACTCAAAACCAATCAGGGATTGTTCACCAGGTGGATCAGTGAGATTAACTATCTCACCACTGCCATAGGTATCTTTAACAGTGCATACTGAAACTGTTGCCATAGCAGACACATTAAAGAAGTAACAAGATGTCCCAGTTTCATTATCGTTTTCATCCTTTGCCCATATCCAATATCTATATTTCCCATACTTCCAAGGATCATTGAAAACATATTCATAGGTATCACCACCGATGTTACTCATAGTAAAATTTTTCAAGGTAAAATCTGGATCTGCAACTATTACTTCAACAACATCTATGTCACTACCAACATCAGATGTAACATTAGCAGATATAGTGACATTAATACCAAATCCTACCTTATTTGGTGTAGCACTGATACTGGTAATATTTGGTGGATTACCACAAGAATCATATGGATAAAGCCAGAAGATATAATCATCATCTATATCATAGGAGTATTTAGTTACATTGATATTGTTACCACCTAATTTCACAATTTGATTTATACGACCTGTAGAATTAGAAAGATTAAATATAAGATAATATTGACCAATATC
>CAYFVP010000092.1:0-67802 GCA_964346655.1 uncultured Thermoplasmatales archaeon | reverse complement strand
TGCTTCATCGTTTTATCATACAAGTGGTATTGATGTAGATTCTCCTGGTTATGAATATATTAAAGTTGATTTTTGGTTTAGAGGAGAGGGTATGGAAGCTGGTGAAGATTTTTGGGTACGATACTTTAATGGCACTAATTGGAATACAGTAGCAACATTTGTAGCTGGTACGGATTTTGTGAATGGTCAATTTTATCATGAAATAGTGTGGATAAACGAATCAGATTATACATTTCCATCAAATATGCACATTAGATTTCAATGTGATGCATCTTCTGATGCTGATGATATTTACATAGATGAGATATATGTCAACGCTACAACTATTCTAGGAAATTACACTGAGTGGAAAATTTGGAATAATGATAGTAATCCAGATGAAACGTATCCATGGGATTGGGATTTTGATTTCCCATATAGCACAGGATACTATGAATTTTATAGCATTGCAAAAAAATCTGGGTCAGCTGATGAATTTCCTCCAGCCATTGCTGATACAAAATGTTATTATTATTCTGGTTTTGCCCCTATCATCAATAATTATGATTTAATGAATATTACTGGTTCAAAGCTAAATAACGTAACTGGTTGTCTTGATGTAAATGCTGAATATTACTTCAACATAAATATTACAGAACCAAATGGTTGGTATGAAATCAATTATATAAACATAACAGCATGGTATGATGATGGTGATGATAACACAACTTATAATCAAACCCAAGGCGGTAACTTCAATATGTTTTTACAGTATGAAAATATAACAGGAATTGCGAACTTTACTATGTTGTGGCCTGATGATGAAGTACAACTTATTCTCATTAATTGTACTGAAACTATTATTGATAGCACCACTCGACTTATAAATATAAGCTTTAAACCTTTAAGCCAAGTACGCTGGGCGAGTAGTAACAACACTTGGAATTCTACCGGAGATGCTTACAATGATCCATATTCATGGAATTTTAATATAACCGTTGTAGATTCAACAAATAGAGAAACTTGGAAAATTAACGAATATGGTATATATAAATATACTTTGCACTATCTAAATCAGGACTGGGTAGATGTTTATGCAGCACCTGGATTTAGCGATACTTCCAGTGTCGTTACAATTACTTATTCTTCAAACTATAACTTTAACATGTCCATATATTTTGAAGAGAATCTTTATAATTCAACTTGGGACGAAACTATTTTTATCGCAAATAATGTAGATATACTTGCAGGAATAGATCCTAATGATGATATTACAACAGATATAACTTTTTCAGGGATTGGTGAAGCAAATGCTGTAGATATATTCAATGATTCTGGAATAATTCCTATTAATAATGTTAGTCAAACTGTTCTTGTGCAGTTTGACGTTTATATACCCATTGGTACACTTGGTGTAAAATATAAGGCCCGTGTAGCTACAAAAGTTGTTCAGGATTAAAAATCCGAGTTACTTTTTTTAAAATAAATAATAAATTTGTCAATAATTATATAAATTTTCAGATATTTAACTTTGTATTCAAGGATTATTCATCTAAGTATTTATGTGCATATTTATCTACATATCTACATGCAAACAAGTTATATAAGTAATCTAAAGGTTATTTCTCATTACACTATCTATATATTGCAAATCTAGTACTAGGATGAGGGATGTGACGAGATGGGAAAAAAAAAATTATTTTCAACTTTATTAGTGGTAATGATAATTTTTTCTTTAGTTACTAATGTTTTTTTATCTAGGCCTTTTATTTTGTTTACTAAGGCCAGTCCAGGAGATATAAGTGATAATTGGAATAATGCGACAACATTAAATGTAACTGTTCTGCAACTTCAACCAAGAATTAACTTTTATGATATTCAATTCAACCAATCAGGAACATGGGTATCGAGACTTAATCAACAGATAGATGTAAACAACAGTGCAGAATACAGATTTGTTGTCAATATTAGTAGTGATCAGGGTTGGGCAGATATAGAATATGTTAATATAACATCTTGGTACGATAATGGAAGTGAAGCGACAATATACAATCAAACAACTGGTGGAAATATTAATCTTTTCTTGCAGTATGAAAACACAACCGGAACTGCTAATTTCACTATGCATTGGCCTGATGAAGAAGTGACTTTTATATCTGGAAACTGCTCAGAAACTGATGAAACAGATACAGACGGTAGTCCAGGTAATACTGAGTGTAAAAACATAACATTTCCATTTGTTCCAAGCTATCAATTTAGGCATGCTCCAGGTGATGGTTCTTGGGAGGATGGTCCGGGTTATAATGATACTTGGTCTTGGAATTTTAATATTTCTGTTGAAGATGTGTCTGGTTATAAGTCTTATGACAATCCGATTATTGGTGAATCAACAGATGAGTTTGGGGTTTATAGTTATGCTGAGATAGCTAGTGTGGGTTGGCCTACTATTACTGGTAATCCTGGTACGACTGCTATTGCTGATAGTAATATAACTATTGTAACTCGGTCAAACGGTAATTATTCATTATCTGTTGATTTGGATCAACTTGATCATACTTCTAATCCTACTGCTAATATGGCTAATACTACGGTATCATTGAGAGGTGGTAATCTTACATCAGTTACTGCTTTCCCTGGAACTGGGCCACTGTATCTTTGGGGTACTGATGAACCATCCTATCAACCTGCTGAAAATGATGATACTAGTAAATCCACTAGTGATGTAGAATATCGAATTGCTATTCCACTTGCCCAGATACCCGGGGATTATACTGCAACAATTTTTTATCATCTAAGAACAGAAACATAAAATAATTAATAGGATAAATCACCATTTCGGTTCTTTTTTACTAATTAAAAATAGATACAAAACTTTTATTAAGACTAAGTTGGATTCTATTTTGAAAGTTATAATGATGTACTAGATTATATAGCTGCAAGGTGTAATAGGATGGGAAAGCACAGATTATCTTCTATATTAGTTATAATAGCATTTATCTTTTCTATATTTACTAATGTTATCTTGTTCGGACCGTTTATTATATTTGGTAGGGCAAATCCAGGTGACATAAGTGAAAGTTGGGATAATTCTACTACATTAAATGTAACTGTTCTTCAACTTCAACCAAGAATTAATTGGTATGATATACAATATAATCAATCTGGTACTTGGGTATCTGTATTAAATTCTCAAATTGACGTAAATAATAGTGCAGAATACAGATTTTGTGTAAATGTGAGTAGTGATCAGGGCTGGGTAGATATTGAATATATTAATATTACTGCTTGGTATGACAATGGAAGTGAAGCGACAATATACAATCAAACAACTGGTGGAAATATTAATCTTTTCTTACAGTATGAAAACACAACTGGAACTGCTAATTTTACCATGCACTGGCCTGATAATGAAGTTACTAAAGGAGAATGGTCTGAAACAAATGCAACAGATACTGATGGAAGTCCTGGTAATACCGAATGCCATAATCTAACTTTCTCATTTATTCCAAATTATCAATTTAGGCATGCTCCAGGTGATGGTTCTTGGGAGGATGGTCCAGGTTATAATGATACTTGGTCTTGGAACTTTAATATTACAATTGAAGATGTGTCTGGTTATAAGTCTTATGACAATCCGATTGTTGGTGAATCAACGGATGAGTTTGGGGTTTATAGTTATACTGAGATAGTTAGTGTGGGTTGGCCTACTATTACTGGTAATCCTGGTACGACTGCTATTGCTGATAGTAATATAACTATTGTAACTCGGTCAAACGGTAATTACTCTTTATCTGTTGATTTGGATCAACTTGATCATACTTCTAATCCTACTGCAAATATAGCTAATACTACGGTATCATTGAGAGGTGGTAATCTTACATCAGTTATTGCTTTCCCTGGAACTGGGCCACTGTATCTTTGGGGTACTAATGAACCATCCTATCAGCCTGGTGAAAATAATGATAATAGTAAATCTACCGCCGATATAGAATATCGAATTGCTATTCCATTATCTCAACTTCCAGGAGATTATAATGGAATCCTTCGTTACCATTTAATAACTCAAATTTAAATAATTGTTTTTTATAAGAGATTTTAGAATATTTCTCTTTTTTCATTATTTTTATTTTTAATTTCAGAGTAATTTATATCAATTAATATGTTAAAATATATAATTAAAAATTGAATAGCAATAAAAATCGTTCATATTATGTCCAAAAAACCAAATTTCGCTATAAATTTTATATAATTTCTTATAATAAAAACGTTTTTAAATAAATATATAATGATTTATTATTTAAAATATTTTTTATATATAATAATCATAGTTGTCCAATATAACTATTAATAAAAGATGATTATTTTGATCTATATAATTCATTTATAACATTAGACTTCTATTTTATGCGTCTTTATTTGTTTTTTTTTATAATTTATTTTAAAAACTTAAGTTTGACATTTTGACCTTTTTCTCACTAAGAAATTGCCGTAATTTAATTTGACAGTTAGAGTTTTACCATCTTAATTCCAGTGTTTTATCCTCGAATTTCCACACAAAATCACCGAATAACCCCAATATTTCTGGTGAAACATTACTCAAAATGGTGAATCTGAACCTGTTTTCTGGGTAAACAAAGGTAAGTGTCAAATTTATCAAATGTTTTTTGAGGAGTTTCACGTTTTTCCCAGGAGAACTTTTACTCAAAATATGTGTCAAATTTATTAACAGGTTTGCGAGGAAACTGATGAAAAGGATGCCGATGACACTCCATTTATTCCAATGTCTTATCGGCCGGAGTTCGATACCCTCTTTGAGTGCTCTGATGAATTTTTCTGCTTTGTCCCTTTGCTTGTACAATCTTAGTATCTTTTCAGGATCGTCATCCACACTACTTTCCAGGATGAAGAATCCTTCGACACCATTGACATAAGGGTTCTCAATAGGAGTTAGTGTTTTCTGAAGACTGGGCAGTAGTGTTACCCATCCTTTTTCTGATGGAAGCATTGTATGTTTTCTCTTCTTTAGTGTCTTATTTCCTTTTTCTTTTTGCCGTTTGAACTTTCTTTCCTTGACTTTTATCTGATCACTGTAGAGCTCTGGTGAGAAGTAGATGTATGAAACGCTTCCATCAGTTTCTTTCTTCTTAACACACGAGTAGTGTCGCTTATTTATCATTATATGGTTGATGTTCCCCTTTTTTAGCTTTGCATCAAAGAAGGAGATGTACTTTTTGTATGCGCCAACTTTCTTCGGTTTCAAGGTGAGGAAGCGAAATCTAAGATCTTGTATTTTCATTCTATTAGCCTTAGTGTTCGCACCAGTATCAAATATAAGAAGAGAACCTATGGGGAGTACTTTTGAAACAAGCTTCAACATCTGTCTCATATGTTTTTTATCCTGCACATTCCCTTTCTGAATCGTTAATGCTGTTGGAATCCCAGTTATTCCAGTACTTATTCCAAAGGTTATCTGCAACTTCCCTGGCTGTTTATCTCTTGAATATCCATAGTGAGCAAGCTCTGAATGCGTTCCTTCAAAATAGGTAGATGAGAAATCAACAATCTGTTTCTTATCGACCAGTTTGTATTTCTTGATCAGTTGTTGATATCGGTCCAAGATTATTGGGAAGTTTTTACCTACTCTTTCAAGTGTTCTATACATAGATCTTTCAGAAGGCGCATTTTTCATCCCAAGTTGTTGCATAAACTCCAAAGGATGCGTATTATTTATCTGATTGATAGAAACAGAGTGAGTAAGCTTGTTACAGGTGAGCAGTTTGGTCAAAGGAATGAAATCTTTTGCTTTTCCGTTAATGTCATTGAAAAGATTCTGGAACAGACCAAAATTGTTTTCTATCTTTTTGAGCATTACAATTGCGCCTAATGGAATTGTTGTGTTTTGATTCATAAAAGAATATTGGGAAAAAACTCCTAATATTCTTTTTCATTAGGCGCTAATGTGGCAAAATTAAGTTTTAATTTTTTAGTTGAGCGAGCTCAAATTTTGAGATATCGTTTGAGGGTAATAATTATAGTGATTTTGTTGGTACTTCTGAGGAGTGAACTGACTGGTTTAACATAACTTATGATCCAGCTGGCCCGGGTTGTGGTAATTGGACTGTTGATGATGTTATGTCTTTGGATTGTAAAGTGATATCAGGGATTGGTTTTGGAGAGTTTACTTTGTATTGTTCTTATGTTCAAATACGGGTTACAGGTAATCAAACAATATAAAAAGTTATATGGTTATAAAAAAAATTAAAACGACTCTTTAGTATACTAGCATAATTTGCCTATTCTTAATTAAATAAGTAATAGATATTTTAATTTTTATTCTTGGGAGTAATTTGTATGTTCCCTCTTTTTTTTCTAAGTTTGTGTTACTCTTCTAGCTGCCAATTTGACATCTTCTTTCTTAACAGTTTTTCTCTTTGCATGTTTAGCTAGCTCTATAGCTTCTTTTGATATTTTTGTTCCAATATCTTCTAGAACTTCAGCCATAATAGCTATTGCATTCATGCTTACTCTTTCTGCTCCAGCATTTCTCATAATCCTTTCTACTGATGCAAGTGGTAACTCACCCAATTATCATCACCTATATCAAATCTTTATTTGCATTTTCTAAATAAAAAAGAGGGCTAAAAGCCTTCTTTATTTTTCTAAAATATTTAAAGAAGGTGCAGATTTAATTAGATCTTGCACTAATGAAAAATTTGGTGAATCTACTACATTTATCAAATGTTCGAACTTGTCCTTTTTAGTGCCCTTGATAGGACAATGTTCGAACATCAAGTTTGGAAAGATTCTATGGATTTTCTGGGTTTGATTCTTTAAAAGGAAATCAAATGGAGGATTTAGTTCTATTTTTCTGATCTCCTTGTTTTTAATCCAGATATTCTCACTTATTCTCTATTCTCCCAAATTTCTTTTAACGTATGGCTAAGCATACGTATTTATATAAGGAAAAGGTTGATTATTTGAAAAATGGTTCGCAAGGTGGAGGTCGCAAGGAAGATGAATACGTATAAATATACGTATAAAAAAGCAAAGCTTACTTTATCTGTTGACAAAAATCTAATTAAATTAGCTAAAGATAATAAAATTAATATTTCTCTATTTCTCGAAGAGAAATTAAAAGAAAGCTTGCTTTATAAGGATATATGGACTGGGCGGGATTTGAACCCGCGGCCTCCACCTTGCGAAGGTGACGATCTTCCACTGATCTACCAGCCCTATGGTAATTCAGAAAATTAAATGAATAATGGTTAGTTTTCCATTCATTAAAAATTCTTATTCTTTGAATCTTTTAATGCTTCAACTACAGGTAACTCTTTTCCCATCATAAACGCTTCAAGTGATCCTCCACCTGTTGAAATATGGGATATTTTATCTTGCAGACCAAGCTGTTCAATTGCTGCAACAGTATGACCTCCACCAACAATTGAAAAAACATTTGAATTTGCTACATATGAAAAGATTTCCTTTGTTCCTTTCATAAATATAGGATTTTCAAAAACTCCACAAGGACCTGATAAGAATATTGTTTTTGCGTTTGATAAAATATTTTTAAAATTTTCAATTGATTTTTCACCAATATCATATAAATTGTTATTTATTGGAAGGTCTGAGACCTCAAGCTCAGATCTGTTTGTGTTATCTTGAAATGCAAAATCTAGTGGCAAATATATACTATCTTTATATTTAGAAAGCAGTTTTTTGATATCCTTATAACTTTCAGGTGTTCCCTCTTTTAAAAGTAATTCCTCGTTTTTATCGCCTAACAAAACACCTTCTGCTCTTAAAAAAGCATTAGCAGGTAACCCGGTTAGAATTATTTTATCTGCAGTTTTATTTTTAAGTAAACGATCGATTGTTAATATTACATCTGAAAATTTAGCACCACCAAAAAGAAAAACCGAGGGTTTTTCAGGTTTTTCAAGTATTTTTTCTAGAGTTGTTAATTCCTTTTCCATAAGTCGGCCTGCACAAGATGGAAGAACTGCTGTAAAACCAATAAGAGAGCACTGTGGACGATGTGCTGCTGCAAAGGCATCATTTACAAATATATCTGTCAAGGGATAAAGGTTTTGAACAAGATCTGATTTAGAATGCTCTTCTGCTGATTTTTTATCTGTTTCTCCTTTAAATTTTCTAACGTTATCTAAAAGTAATACCTCTCCATTTTTTAGGTTTTTAATTGCATCTTTTGCTTTTTCGTTATATATATCATCAACAAATTTTACACTTTTTCCAAGTAATTTTTCAAGGGCTATTGCATGTTTTTCAAGATTAGTAAAATCCCAACTACCCTGACGACCTTGATGGGCAAGAATAACTGTTTTTGCATTTTTTTCAATTAACTCTTTTATTGTAGGAATGGCTCTTTTAATTCTAGTTGTATCTAAAATATCCAAGGTTTTTTTATCAAGCGGCATGTTAAAATCTACTCTTAAAATAACAGTTTTATTTTCAAAAGTAAAATTATCAAGAGTGTTATATTCCTTCATAAAATATCACCTAGTTTAATATCGTATAATTAGGTTTTATTTAAACATAATTAAAAATGATAATTAAAACAAAGACAATCGTGTTTTCAAATAATATTTTACTATAAATTATAACAAAATACCTTTAATTTCATGTAAATCATAATATTACTTTTTTATAATATTTCTCTTTTAATTATAACAAATGAAATAATTGACAAGTGATGTATTATGAATGAAAAAATAAATAATATTAAATACCCAAATCGCACAGGAAAAACTAAAAATTTTTATAAAGATAATAAAAGAGAAACTTCAATTAAGAAATTATTAAATAAAGTAAATAGTTCCAAGGTTATTGCAAGTTCGATTTCATATTATAATCTTGGAAATTCACTTAATGAAACAGTCAATCATATAAATGAGAAACATAAAATAAAAGTTCAAAATAGCACTGTTCAAAAATGGATTGAAGATTTTAATAAGATTTGTAATAACAAAAAAATTAGATCAAATATTGTAAAAAATTACAAGAGCAATATAATTAGTTCTTTTTCATTTCAACATGCCGGCCTAATTTATAATTTTAAATATCATAAACCAAAACTTGAGATACTGTGTGATGATTTTCCCACACTTGTCAGTTATATCAAAAATCTAAAGAATGAATGTCCACAAAATTTTTTTGATACAGATGAACGATGTTCTCAACTTAAACTAGATGTTAAAATTTTAAAAGAAGGTAAATACAATCTTGCATGCCGGCTTGCAGATTTTTCATTGAAATATTGTAATAGTAAAAATGAAAGACATGGAATAGTTGAAAAGTTTATGCTTATAAATGATTGTAGTACTATTGCTTGTGAAGTCCCTGTATGGTTTTGGGAAAAATATCTTGATGTGGGAATTTGTGGACATATTGATATTTTACAGGTAAGAAAGGGAAAAATATACATACTAGATTATAAACCAGATGCTAGAAGAGAAAATGAAAAAACTGTTGCCTCACAACTATTTCTGTATACATCGGGTTTGAGTTTTAGAACAAAAATTCCGTTAATGAAATTTAGATGTGCATGGTTTGATCAAAACAATTATTATGAATTTAATCCAGATGAACAAAATTTTTCAGTTAAAATTAAAAATAAGCTATATTTTAGAAAAATATAGATCAAAGATTTTGATATATCTAATCTTATATTTTTGTTACCGGTTTACAATGATTAATAGATGAAAAATTTTCAGCTTCATTTCTCAACATTCTTTCAAGTTTCTTTTTATTTTTTAATTCTAAAATCTTAACTAAATTTATCGCATTTTCATATGCCTTTTTAGATTCTGAAGAATCTCCAGTTAATGATAATAGACGCCCTAAATTCCAGAAATATAATACATTATTTATATCAAACTTTATTGCTTCCTTAATATTTTTAATTGATTTGTCATAATTACCTAATATAAATTCTTTAATTCCTGTATGAAAATAAAGAGAGGCTTTTCTTTCAAGTAAATTACTAGCGAAAAACACACTTTTATTATCATTACACTCTTTTGAAAGTTTCATGAGTGATGTTTTTACAATGTGGTTTTTATTTTCGGTTAATAATTTTTTCACACTTTGTTTTCCTATTTCACAAATCGTCTGAAATATCTTATTTTGATTACCAGCAATATCAGATGATTCTTTTACCAAATGCTCTAAAATGTTAATAAAATCTATTTTTATTAAAAAGTCTAAAATTTCTATGTTTTTATTTATTTTATTTTTTGATACAATTTTATGAATTAAACATTGCTCAAGAAAAGTTCGGGTCATTATTGCACTATGAATAGCCCCTTCTATTGTAATTCCATTTATAAATTTATAATTCTTCGTTTTTATAAATTTGTTTATTTTTAAAATAAATAAATCAATTAATTTTTCTTGTTCAATTGCTATATAGAAGTTATTTGTATCTACAATCTTTTCTATAAATAATTTTTTTCTAAAATCAGCAAACACTTGAAATGGTTTATAATATTTGATTTTCTTACATTTTATTTTTATAGTAGGATGATCTTTTTCAATTTCTGTGTATGTTTTTTTAAGGTCAACAAAACCGATTTTTTTCAATTGATCTTCGAGTAATTCTTCCGGGAAACAAAATTTATGTAACATACCTTTTGATTCGACGCCATATATCCATGTCAATATGTTTTTTCTTGTTTTAAGATTCCCACTTATAAATTTTTTAAAGGATTTTTCTAAATTAGGAGTTTCAATTATTAGACTTCCTCCAGGTTTTAAAACCCTAAACCACTCCGACAAAGCATAAATTGCATTAAAAAGTCCGAGATGCTCAATAATCTGAAGGGATTCGATTTCATAAACAGAATTTGAATGAAATTTTAAATCATATGCAGGCATTATTTTATCTGCAACTGTTGAATCATAGGCATCAATATTGATAAAACCTTCTTTATACTTCTTTCCGCATCCTATGTTTAGTTTCATAACCTTAAAAAATTCACCTCACTATTCTTTTTTCCTTTTAGATTTGGAAGTTCTTTTTCAATTTGATAAAAACAACAAGGATCATTATGGGGTATTCCCGTCATGCTACTTGACCTAGTTATGCATCCTCCTTTGCATTCTTTTCCATATTTACATTTTTTACAGTTTTTTCCTAAATCTTCAAATTTAAATTTCCGATTATAGGCAAAAGCATTTGGATCATTCCAAATATCTTTAATACTTCTTTCCCGAATATTTCCCTCAATAAATTTATCAGATAATGCAAGACATCCTTTGATATTTCCATTACTTTGAATTCCTAAAACATTTTTCCCAGCATAACAATCTTTCCATTTGGGATATGTACTTAAGTTCGGAATTACTTTAGAATGAAATCCAAAATTATGTGCCCCAACTATTGTAAGATCTTTTTTATTATACTTTTTCTGCAGAGAATAAATAAATAAACCCAATGAATAGTATTCATCATCTGATAATACATACTTTTTAGGGAATCTGCCAAGAGGTAATGCTTCTTGTAATTGCCAAAAGACATTTTCTTTAATAACAAAATCTAAGATTCTTGGTAATTCCTGGAAATTTAACTTGTGAACGGTTGTGATAATTCCCACTGGGAGATTTGCTTGTTTTGCTGCATGAATAAAGGTCTTTGCTTTTTCAAATGAACCTTTTACATTGCGTATTTTATCATGGGTTTTAGCTGAAGCAGCATCTAAACCAATCATAAGGCAATCTATTTCTAGATTTACCAAATCTGGAATATATTTTTCCGGTTTAAAAAATCCATTAGTAATAATTGATAATACAATACCCAGATCTTTAATGTTTTTCGAAATAATTGACCAATCATTTCGTAAAAATACTTCACCTCCCATCAATGCTATTCCTTTAAATCCTAATTTAGAAAGATCATTAGACAATTCAATGGCTTCTTCTGTGGTCAACTCATCTGTTCTTTTTGACCCTGCTGAGGAACCGCAATGAAAACACTTTAGATTGCATTTAAGTGTCAATTCCCACACAGCAATATCAGGATTGAACATTTTTGTTGTCATAATATCATTTTTTTCATTTTACTTTTTTTAAAAATAGTTCAGATTCAATTTTATAGAAACAATAAGGATGATTGTGATATTTATTAGTAAAACCTACTGAAAATGCTGTACATCCACCTCTACATGTTTGACTATATTTACAATCTCTACAATTTATTCCTAGTTTTTTAGTTTTAAATTTTCTATTATAAGCAAAAGAATTTGAATCATTCCAGATTTCTATAATACTTTTCTCTCTAACATTTCCTTCAATTTTTACATCTGGTATAGCAAGACATCCTACAACATCTCCATTGCTTTTTATACTTAAAATTGAAATACCTGCTTTACAACCATTCCATTCTGGAGAAAGACCTAACGCGGGCAGATATTTTGAATGATATCCAAAACAATGTGCGCCCACAACAGGCAATTCTTTTGGTGTATATTTCCTCTTCATATCTGCAATAAAAAGAGCAACAGAATAGTATTCCTCTTTTGTCAAGGAAAATTTCTTTGAGAATCTTCCCTCAGGAGTTGCAACTTGTATCTGCCAAGCTATATTTTTGTTAAGAAGGAAATCACGTAATTTAGGTAGATCCTTTAGATTTAATTTATTAATGGTAGTTATAACGGTTGTTGGCAAATTCGCTTTTGTTGATAAAGATATATATTTGATAACCTTATCAAATGATCCAGTAACTCCTCTTATATAATCATGTGTTTTGGCTGTTGCTCCATCTAAACTGGTTGAAACACTATGTAGCTCAAGTTTTACAAGTTTAGAAATAATATCTTTATCGATGTTATAGCCATTTGATATTATAAGCAGCTTCATGTTAAGTTCATTAATTTGTTTTGCAATTATATGCCAATCTTTTCTTAGAAATGGTTCTCCCCCCATAAGACAGACTTCTTGTGTGTTTATCTCTGCAAGGTCTTTACAAAGCTGAACAGACTCTTTTGTTGATAATTCATTGGGACGGGCTTTTCCAGCAGAGGAACCACAGTGTAAACATTTTAAATTACAACGAAGAGTTGTTTCCCAAACAATTTGCCCTGGAGTATATTTATTTCTTACTTTTACCATAATTAAGCACCATGAGATAGTAATACTGTTTAAAACTGCGAAATATGGTATTTAAATTTCAAGTTAATAGTATAAGTTTCTAACATTTATTGTAACATAAAGAAGACTAGGATAATATAAAGATTCAATTGGTTAAGAGCTTTTTTTTTGTATAGTTATATCCTAAAAATCTCTGATGCTTGTCGATCCGTAATAACCAGAACAATATTCTCTATCAGGACCATCTGATAAATAAATAATTTCTTCTCTTGCGTTATTTTTGATAATACATTCAATTTCTCGATTACTCATTCCAAGCATATGAATGAGCTTGTTGATATTTCCCAATTCTATATTGCTATTATGTAACATGGTATCACGTAACATTTATATAACAGGTATTTAAATACTTTTCGTTAAAATTAATTAGGACCTAAACAAGATAAGTTTTTTCAATGAACTTGCTTCGATCAACTTTACAAATAAAATAAGGATCTTTAGCATCAAATTTATCTACTTCATATATTAAAATTTCAATATCTGTACCAAACTTTTCAATCAATTTTTTCCTTAATATAGAGATAAACTTTTTAGGTTCAATTCCAACGTTTCTTAATTCTTCATCAAATAGAATTTTTACTTCTAAACTATTAATTTTATTTTGGATTATCTGGAAACGTTGAATCTTATTTACCTTTGTTTTTTCAACAGTTTCTCCTAAAATACTTTCTATAACAGAAGGTAAAGCAATTTTACCATTAGGTAGGAGAATCGATTCACTTTTTCGACCATGGATCTTCTTTATTATCACTCCAGCCAATCCACAACTACAATCTTTTTTTATAGTTGAAACAACATCATCTATACCATTGTATCTTATTAATGGAGTACCTTTTCCATATAATTTTGTTAAAATTAATGTCCCAGGCTCTCCAGACGAAATTGGTTCTCCATTCTTTAAAAATTCTAGATATATTAAATCAGAATGAACATGGTAATTACCATTTTTACACTCAAAAGCGATAGGACCTGATTCAGTTGCAGCGTAAAAATCATATACCTTTGTATCAAAAACTTTCTCTGCAAGTTTTCTAAGATAATTATCTAAATATGAGCCTGATGACATGATATATCTTGGGCTTATGTTTTTCCCATATCCTTTATTTTTAAAAAGAGCCAACTGAAATATAGCAAAAGGATAACCACCAATGAATTCAGGTTGAAAATTATTAATTTTTTTAATAACCTCTGGATTTAAGCTATACATATCAAAAATCTGAATGTTTTCTTGGGAAAAAATAAATTTAATAGAAGGGAAAACGCTATTAATGAAATACTCATTTTCAAAACTTCTTTCAGACAAATCTATAAGCAGAGACATCTTTGTTTTTCTCCAGTCTATGTTGTATTCTTTCAATGCTCTTACTAATCCTAACATGCCTTTGATTACTGTATACATATCAAAAAATATTGGCAATGGTTTTCCTGTTGTTCCACCTGTCCTTGAGGCGATTCCGATTTTTTTGTTAAAAAAAGGTGGAATGATGCCATCCGGAGTGTATCTTCTTATATCATCTTTTGATATAATGGGTAACTTTTCTATGTCCTCTACACTTTTTATATGACTGGGATGAACTCCTGCTTCTTTGTATTTTTCTTTATACAAAGGAACATGATAGGCATAATTAACCATCTTTTTTAAAGAAATATTTTGAAATTTTCTTATATCTTCGGCAGTCATTCTATGTAGTCTACCAGGATCCACCAAATAACTTTTAAGGACACGACAAAGAAAAATTGGATTATGAAAAGGATTCATCCCATCACATTCTTTCAATTATTGCATTGATCATTAGTGGTAATAGAACTGTTGCATCTCCATTTATTGTAACATTATCTGATTTTTCTTTTATTTTACCCCAGGATATTGCTTCACGAGTTTGTGCACCGCTTAGACTACCATCGTATTCAAGAGCTGTTGTTATATAAACAGCATAATCCAAACCATCCTTAAATTGCATCCACCAAATCGTATGATGCTTTGAAATACCTCCACCGATTATCAAGGCACCGCTTTTTTTTGCATCAAATATAATGTCTGAAAGCTCCTGCTCGTCTTTCAACAAATCGATTGTAAAATCTCTATGATTTTGATAATACAACCAAATCTGTGAACCAAATGCACCATCAGTTATACCTGGAACATATATTGGTATTTGATTTCTCCACGCCCAATAAATAATGGAGTCCTTGCATTTTTTTTCTTTTTCTATATTTTTGCCAAACTCCCAAATAAGGTCTTTTGTTGACCATTTTTGTTTATTATTATAGAGTTTTTCTAGAATCGGTTGCATTTTATCTTCAAGAATTTTTCCATAGCATTCATTTGGTATGAAGATATTTCCGAGTCTATTAACTCCTTTTTTATGAAGTTCTTTATCATCTACAATAAAGGAACCATGATAGTAGTTTTTCCAAACGCGTGCTAGATCATGGTCAAGTGTTCCGGAAGTTGTAATAACCACATCAAAGAGTTTTTTTTTCAATAAATCTTTTATTACTCCTCTTGTCCCTGTTGAAATAATACATGCAGGAAATGAAAGAAATCTTACACAGTTTTTATCTTTGATCATTCTTTCAAGAATATCAACACCTGTTGCAACATTCTTTGCAGAAAATCCACCAGATTCATATAGTTCTTTGATCAATTCATCTGATTTCATTCCTTTTTTTAACTGAATATCTCTAACTGGCCTTCCTTTCATAGTTTTGTTGCTCCTCAATAAATAGCTATTGATCCATATCCAACACAGGATGTACCTGGATGGACTTCATAGGAAGATCCATATTTAAGCAATTCTGCATTACTTGCTCCAAGAATCTTTGATGCAGTAAGCATTGCTGCAACAGGTCCATATCCACACATAGAGATACTATTTTTGTGAACGGTTTTTATAAGGTCCTGTGCATTCATTTTAAGAATTTGATTAATTGCAAGTTGATCTTGTTTTTCTGCATATTCATCGACTCTCATTCCTTCTGGAGGAGCGCTCATATAGTTAAATCCTGCATGTGAAAAATCTGTACTAGCAATAATTACTGTTTTTTCTTTGGTCTCTTTTATCGAATCTGCAATTATCTTACCAACTTCACTTGATGTTTCATAGTCCTGCATTGCCATACAGATGGGGATAAAATTAAATTTTTTCTCTTCAGCAATATATTGTAAAAAAGGTAATTGCACCTCGATACTATGCTCATAAGTATGGGCATTATCATCCTTGTCAATAATGTCTTTAAAAAGAAGTTTTGCTAGCTTTTCATTTATCGGAACCTCCCCAATTGGAGTCTCCCATGCACCTTCCGTCATCACAGCAACTCCTGAACCCATACCTGTATGGTTTGGACCAAGAATTATAAATGTGTTTGCAAATCCGTTTTTTGCCAGAAAGTAGTATGAATGAGCGGCAATTGCCCCTGAGTAAATATAACCTGCATGGGGAACTACTAAACCTTTTATTTCCTTGTTTCCTTTTTCGATTTTAGGCAAGGCTTTAGGTCCTCTTTCACCTAAAAAACACATATTTATTCGTTCTCTAAGTCCTTTTTCTGAACCTTCATAAAATTGACCAGCAACATATGGCTTTCTTAATTTTAGCAATATCTTACCTCCAAATGATGTATAAAAAACACTTACATTAATTTTTGTCCTTACAAAAAATTATAAATACAGTTGATGAATACCGGATAGGAAGATTAGGTAGGGACTACAGATGGAGACCGTGTGCCATATTGAAATTATTAAGGATGGACGAGACTTTGTCGCAAGAGCTCATATGGCAAATGGTTCCATAAAAGAATACCGCCATCATATCTTTGAAGATGTTTTAACTGAGATGGTTATAGATCTCCAAGAAGAACTTGCAGAATAATTAAATTATTATTTTGGATTTTTTTGTTGAATCAGAAGTAGTTGACTATGGTTTTACATTTTTTAATGCGTTCATTTTTTTCATTTCAATTTGTGAAATAATTGATACCCCAACTGTTGTAATAATCGCTGTTCCTAAGATTACAACAAAGGCAATATCTTTGAAAAAGCCATTACTATCTGGCATATATATATTTACAAATTCAGGGCCAAATTTGATTGCAAGAATAGCAGCTGCAAGACCTCTGGGCATCATAACAATCAAAGTTTGCATATCATCTTTTTCAAAGTCGCCTCTATATGTAGAAATATAAATTGCAATATATCTTAAACTAATAAGTGCTAATAAAATAATTATTCCTATCAATATAAAGTCGAAATTTTGAAAACTAACAATCATTCCAAGATAAACAAAGAAAAATGTTCTAATAACAAAAGAAGTCAAAGCATGAAACTGCTTTGTTTCTTCATCCATTTGAAAACCTTTACCTTCGTATCTAATCATTTTTAGTATTTTTTTACCATTTCCTAAAACAAGACCTAACATAAGACATGATATTGCACCTGCTCCTTCGCCACCCTCACCAATACCCACAATTAAAGCAGTTGTTGAATAAACTAAAAAGACTACAGCAAGAGTTAAAACATATGAAAATTGTTCTTTTCTTATTTTATTCATTATAAAGAGCCATATAAAACCAAAAAATAAACCTAAAACAATGCCAACTGAAAATGTTTTTACTAAATTTGCGAATCCAAGACCCAGATTTATTTCACCAACTACAAAAACCATATAATAAAGTGCTAAAAGAACAACTATACACAAAGGATCTGTAAGTATGCTTTCAACAGATGCTACCATCTTAGTTCTATCCTGAAGATTTTTAAGTCTATAGGCTAGTGGAATAACAATTGGGCTACTTGTCCCACCCAGGATTGCTCCTAATATTGCTCCTATGATAAAACTATCCTCAAATGGCACATTTATAACACCTATTCTAGATAGTACAACAACAACAAGGAGAGTTCCTAGAAAGCTTAAACAAAAACCACTGATAGTTAACAATAGACCTCTTGGAGCACCCTTAAAAAGTTGATAAATGTCGGTGTTAATCCCTCCATCAAATAATATTATTACAATGGCAATTGCTCCAAAAAAACTAGAAATTGTTATTAAAATCTCTGGGTAAGTAACTTGTAAGGTTTCAACCTTAAAAATCATTCCAACAATTAAACCAAAAAGTAAAAGCCAAACTATACTAGGAATCTGGGTTTTATTAAAAATATAATTTCCAATAAAACCTAGGATCATGATTATTCCTAGTATAATCAATGCCGATATTACAATCATAATGTGAAGTAAAAACCTTAATCTTTAATTTAAAACTTCTCTTTTATTTTAAAATCTTCCGCCAACTACAAGAACCACGATTAATGCAGCAAGCAGTCCATACATGAAATATACAATTAATTTTCTTCTTTTAAGAACTGTGTTATATCTTTGTCTGCAATCTTCAGAACAAAGAGTTTCGCTTACAGGAACAGATTTACCACACATCTGGCAATGACTGTGGGGAGGTAATCTTTCTACCATATTAATCAACAACCTACATCGAATTACTACTATGAAATATTTTTTATTTTTATGAAAGGTCTTGATTCGTTTTAAATCTGAAGATTAAAAAATTAGAAGAGATTGGTTTATTGTTTTACTAATAATTTTAATCGTAGCAATAGTATTTTTAATGTTGGAAACAGGTTTGTTAAAGGTAAAAATAAACTAAATAATGAATAATTAAATTTTATCCTGATTCTTGGATTTGATATTTTAATTTCAAATTCACTCCAATCGCTCTCAGCATCATTTGTATCTTTTGCTTTAACCTTTACCAGGTATGTATCTATTTTAGTCCATGTATGTTTATAATTTACATTCTCGTCTGAATCATAAGGACCATCCCAATCTTCAACACTTCCATCACCCCAATTGATAAAGAAATATACTTGATCCCCATCGGGGTCTATAGCAGATATTGTGCAATCATATTCTATTCCTGGTTCTCCTGTTGAAGGTCCAGAAATACTTGGTTTGTTTGGTGGGTGGTTATCTATACCAACAAACACTACTGCATAATCAATATCAATATTATTATAATCATCTATTACCTTTAACCATATTGTATATATACCTTCTTCGTCCCAGCTGTGGGTAATTATTTTCCCTTCTGCATCATCATATTGCCCATCTTCATCAAGATCCCAATAATAATAATATGGGGAGGCACCACCTGTTGAAGACCCTTCTATTTCTATATCCTCATCAACTTCTCCAGAATATGGACCACCTGCGTCAGCAATTAAATCACATAAAATTATTACAGTTGCAGAATCCTCAGCATACCATTCCTGAACTCCACATTCCATAGCTGTAATATACGCCCAGTTTAAACATGGTTGACAATTGTTTTCCAAAACTTCAGCATCAAATTCAATTTCAATGCTTTCTCCATTCTGAAGATTATACTCATCACTTAAATTCCACCAAAGTGTTTTTCCGTCTTCTGAAAACTCAGGCTCTTCTGGAACTGCATTACCAGCATAAATAAGACATTCAGGTAGTTCATCTCTTACTTTTATGTCTTTTAAGACTAATTCTCCATAGTATAAAATAGTGATTTTGAATCTAACAATTCCGCTAATTATTGCCTCAGTTTCATCTGCCCAATCTTGTATATTTTCATTCCAAACTTCCTTTTTAGCACACATACCATTTATAATAACTGTTGCAGAGTCTTGATCTTCTGCAATTTGTCCACACTCATTTTCACCTATTACATTCACCCAGTTTTCATAAACACTACAAGGAGGACCGATTACATGTGCATTGAACTGAATTTCAATTGTTTCATCAACTTCAACTAAATTAAAGAGCCAATAGAAAATTTCACCTTCAAAAATAGGTTCTAGAGGTACACCATTCACTGTAGCAGAATTATTATACTCTAAACCATCAGGTAATGTATCATTTACATAAACATCAAAAATATCAACCTCCCCTATGTTTTCAACAACAATTTTAAATAATACATCTGTGCAGTTATAAGCATATACTTCCTCTACCCAATTACAACCGTCAAATACATATTTTTCAACATCTATCTCAGGATTAGGTAACATTACATTTACAATAGCAGTATCTTCACCAAAGAGATCATCATCAGTACAAATCTCATAAGCCTCAACTTCTACTTCGTTGATCTTTTCACCTATACAGCCTTGTTCAGGAATTGAAACATTGAATTTTATTTCAAGGCTTTCTTCATGGAAAAGTATTGTATCATTAAAATCCCATGTAAGCAAATCACCTGAAATATATGGTTCTTTTGGATCCGAAGATCCTGGTATATACTCAAAACAATCTGGTAATGTATCGTTAACATAGATATTTACTGCCTGATGAGGACGACTCGGATCTGTAACATTATAATAAGTTATATTGATTCGAAATGATATTGTATCACCGGGAACTGCATCAATTTCGTCAACCCAATTTTGTCCATCCCAAACTTCTTTTACAACTACTAAGCTTTCTTCAGAATTATCAGCATTTAATACCATTCCACCCAAAGTAGAGACAATTAAAAGAGCTGATATCACCAGCGTTGTTACAAAATTAATTTTTATTTTCATTTTGATTTTCCCCCTTTCGATTAATTAGTGATAGGTATAAGATCTGATAATTTAAATATTACCTAGAAAATTAATCGTATTGACATCGGGATTAAGGATTTCAAAATGGAAAATTTTTAATCCTATAAAGTAAGAAAGATTTTGAATAGGTTATAAAAATGAAAAAATTATTTATTAGAGTGAAACTAAATTTTTTTTATTTTTACTACATCTCCTTTAGTATCAATATTTATTAACAATTCAATTTCTAATTTAAACTCCTCTTTTATTTTTTTAACAGATTCTCCCTTATCAATTACAATAATTATTCCTTTTATCACTATTTTATTTTTCTTTAGAGCAGATATAACTGATCTGAGAGTTTCTCCTGTACTTATTATATCATCAACTATAACGATTTTATCTCCTTGTTTTAAACCGTTAATAAACAATTTAGATTCTGAATATCCTGTTTTTTGATTAATTTTAATTTCATCTGAAAAATTATATGGTCTTTTTCTAATAATTGTATAGGGAATATTAAGTTCAAGTGATAAAACTGAGGCAAGAGGTATACCCATAGCTTCAATTGTTACGATTTTATCAAATGGAATAAACTTCTTAATCCGTATTTTCATTTCATTGGTAATTTCATTTAGAAGATCTGGTTCCACTTCGGGAATTCCATCTGTTATAGGATGAACAATATAGGAGTATTTTCCTTTTTTTATAACAAATGATTTCTCTAAGGATTTTTTTAAAATTTCTAATGTCATAATTCTCCAGTTTCTTGACAAACTTTTTTTAAATCTGGAATGAAATCATCAATTATTTTTTTTGTAACATGAGGCATTAAAACAATTCTAATTGCAGAGAGTCTATCCATTTTGTTTACTTTCCAACCTAATCCGGAAAGCTTATTTACAATTCTTATAGGATTTTTTAATTTAATACCTACAACATTTAAGATAGGTTTTGTTACCAATTTAAGTCCAATTTCATTTATTTTTTCTTCAAAGAATTTTGTATTATTTATACATTTTTTCACAATTTTTTTGTATCCTTCTTCTCCTAGATATTGTATAACAGCATAAGCTGCAGCAACTGGACCACCTGATCGTGTAGCAAGTATTCCTGCTTGTTTTTTACTTGAGATGTAAGTTGTATCAATACTAATTTTATTTAACCAAGATTTATTTCTAACAATTAGGGCTCCTATAGGAATTGCAGAGCATCCCATCTTATGAGGATCTACTGAAATAGATGTAACACCTTTTAATTTAAAATCAAACTCTGGTAAAGTATATCCTAATTTTTTCATAAATGGAATGACAAATCCACCAAATGCTGCATCAACATGTAAAAAGATATTTTCATCGTTGCATATGTCACTTAATTCGGGAATTGAATCAATTGTCCCTAATTCTGTAGATCCAGCAATTCCAATAATTGCAGCTGTATTTTGATTTATTTTTTTACGAACTTTTGAAATATCAATTACATGGTTTTTATCAAGAGGAATTGTAACAATTTTGACATCCATTAAAGATTTTATTTTATCAAAAGAAAAATGAGCATTCTTTGGAATTATAATTTCTTTTTTACCAATAAAATTTTTCATAAACCAAATTGCATTTATATTACTTTCAGTTCCGCCACTTCCAATTAGACCAGTTGCATTTTTTGGAGCATGTAACATATTTAAAAGAAACAATAACAATTTTGATTCAATTTCTTTTGTACCTGGAAATAATTCTGGATCTCCAAGATTTGTTTCAAGAAAATCAATGTATACTTTTTTTGTTATTGGATGAGGTTGTGTACACATAGAACCGAGTATGCGACCATTTGAAAATGAAAAATCTTTATTTTTAAATTTTTGTAATTCCTTTAATATTTTTTCTTGTTTTTTTCTCTTCATTTTATAGACAGTATAAATGGTTGGTCAAAAAAGATTTTGATAATTTTTAACTTATATTATATAGGTAGAGTTTTTGAATGTTTCAAATAATTAATTTATTTTTATATCTATATTTGGGTATCTCAATTATTTATCTTTTATTTTTTTTAATAATTTTATACTCATCCATTTATGGTAAAATCAATATATTTTAATACCGGAAATTGTATCTTGTTTACATGATTGAAAAAGAACAAAAAAATATTACAGAGGAAGTGACTTCTTTTCTTAAATTGCAGGTTTATACTCGAGATGGAATATATGTTGGAAATGTTAGTAATATATTTATTGACATGGATGAAAAATGTGTTAGCAGCTTGCTTGTGACAAATACCAATCCATCCCTTGTTGAAGGAACTGTTGATATTGCAGTTCCATATCGATGGGTAAATGCGGTTGGAGATATTGTAATACTTTCTTATTTCCCAGACCGAGTTACTACCAAAAAGAAAAAAGAAAAAACTGATGAAGAGGATCAATCAGAAGATCTTGAAGTAATTGAATAAAATAAATTTTTTTTATTTTAGATCCATCCTTTTCCCTTTAAAACAGATGCAAGCAAACCCTTTTATATAATAAAGGTAATATATATAATTACGATAAAGATTGTAGTGTTATAAAATAATAATTGTACAACAATCTTTATATATGGGAATGTCTAAATATATAATAAAAATATTAAAATATTGGTGATAATAAATGAAGAAAAATTTCAAGTCAATTAAGGCTACAATTATTATGGGATTATTACTAATTAGTATGTTTGTTGCAATAGCTCCTTCTACATCAGCAGCAATATTATATAGTTTACAAAGCTATGTTAATGCTGAATATGATGTTGATATAACAAACATCCCAATCATACCTCGTGGTACAGGTAAAGCATTTACAATAAATATAACATATGGTGTAACAGTTTCAGGAGGAATATTTAATCTTATAGGCACATTTATGAGAGAAATACATCGAGGTCGGGTAGTAACTATTAAAATTGATACTTTTGAATATCCAGAATGGGCATCTGTATCAATAAGTCAAGAGCCAACAGCTACAGTTGATGATATTCCTCAAACCTATAAAGCAACAGTAACAGTTAAGGTAGATGAAGATGCACCAGCATTTGGAAAAGGAGATATTAAAATCAGAATCACTATTCCAAAAGTAGGCCTAATCGATGGAACACAAAAAGAAATTGAGATCCCATTTTCTGCTGGATATCTGCCAATAGTAGATCATAGATTTGTTGAAGGCCAAAATAAAATAATTGGGCCTATGGATACAGCAGTATTCCCAATTGACATAATAAATTTGGGAAATGCAAGAACAAAAGTTTCTTTTGAATTAATTTCCATTCCTGAAGGGTGGGCAGCAATAATAGCAGATTATGTTTTTATAGAAGAGGGTGAAGGATCAAAAGCTAAAGTTTATCTAACAATTAAACCTCCAAAAGGTTTTGGATACCATGATGAAACTAAAAATATTGTTGTAGAATATATTCCTAGAATGGCAGAAAGACCAGAGTTTGAAGGTGTTGAAGGCACTATAAGTGTCCTTGTAGAAAGTAGAGGTTTTTCAGTTATTGGGATAGAGGTTGTATTATTACCATTGATTATGATAATTGTGATAATATATCTTCTGTATCACTTTGTATTTAAAAAAAGATTTAGAAAATGAGAAAAAACTCATTTTCTTAATTATCATTATCAATTTAGGTCTTATCTCGAAGTGGGGGGACACAAATATTAAAGAAAAAGAGATTACTGATACTCTTCATAATTTTTTTATTATATTTTAGTACATTCAATCTAATTGTTACCAGTAATGTTTCTGCTCAGGAAAAACAATCATCAAATAGACCCAGAGGAATTTTACCATCAATTGTATATTTTATGGGAAAATTATCTGCTACAATTAATCCCATAATACAGTTTGTTGTCATGACAGTTGCTGCTAATCCACCAGTTATAGAAATAGGTTATAATGAAACAGTTAACATTGATGTTGGTATGTGGGATCAAGATACAAATGATTTTATGCAATTCAATATAAAAGCACCAATTTTTGAAAAAAGATTTTTAGAATTTCAAGTAATTGAATATCCTGGTGGAAATGAACATGGAAAATGGTATATTTCCTTTAATCCCACTATTTTAAATGTTGAAAAAGGTGCTATTCTTAAAACAAATTGTTCTATTACCTTAAGATCTCCAAGATTACCAGATAAGCCAATTCAAAATGGAATTCTAAAGATCAGACTTACTGATACATTTGTATTTGGAAATCTCTGGAGACCCCCTAAAGGTTTTCCTACATATGATAAACCATTAATGAGATCATATTGGACTTTTTTAGCGTGGCTTGGTAAATGGGGAAGACAATTAAGTGGTAAGGTATTACCAGAATCAATAGATATTGATGTTTTGATTAAAGTTAAGCCTGTTCATTATGTTAAATTTGATACTGTTCCTTATTTGGTTTTTGGTCCTGATAATATTGTCTCTATTCCTGTTTCTTTACAAAATCTTGGTAATTATAATGATACTTTTAGTTTTAGGATTGCTGGTGGTAATGATAATATTGAGATTGGTGTGCCTGTTAGTGTTACTCTTGCTCCTGGTGAGGTAACTGATACGTATCTTGGTGTTTATATTCGTCCGTCGGTATTTGATTATGGTACTATTCATCAGATTAGAATTGAGGCTTTTTCGATTGATCAGCCTAATGTTACTATTGCGCATAGAAATGTTTTTCTTGAGTCAAAGGGTGTTTATTTTTCTGAATTAAGTAGTTTAGGTATATTTTTTATCTTTTTCGTTTTAATTTTAATTGGTGTTTTTTTATTTATGAGAAGAAAAAAGCAGGTTGAAAATATTTGTGTTAAACCTGATAAACCCTGGGATATTCCCGAGGAAAAAAATTATTTAGAGGAAATTAAAAAAGTTGATTCTAAGAAATATAAAGAAGTTTTACAAATGATGAATGATGAGTATAGATCAGCTTTACATTGGTATGATAATTATGTGGAAATAGCTCTTCAACCAAGGCCAGTTAAAAGGGAAAAAATCAAGAAAGTAAAAAAAGTAAAACCTGTAAAGAAGGAAAAATTTGTATTATTTAAAAAGGAAAAAAAACCTTTGAAAGAAGAAAAGAAATTTATTAAAAAAGAAAAAGAAGAGAAGGAATTGATTGAAAAACTTCAAAAGAAAAAGATTGAAAAAAAGGTTTTAGTTGATAAAAAAGCTGAGGCTGAAAGACTTAAAAAACAACGATCCTTGCTAAGGATAAGATTGGCTCAAGATAAACAAAGGAAAAAGGTTAATAAATTGAAATCGTGAAAAAGGGGGATTAAATTTATTGGGAATAAAAATTAGAAAAATCAAATCAACTTTTATCTTAATCTTATTATTATGTAGCATATTTTTATCAATAATTAATCCTACATCAAAGGCAGATCCAGTTTATAATGCAAGAGTTGTTTTAGAAGTTAATTGGGCTTTTAAGGATGTAGAAAAACCCATAGTTCCAAGGGATGAAATTAAAGAATTAGATTTATTAGTTGTATTTAAAATAGAAACTGGAGAAACGTTTGGGAAAGGATTATTAGATTCTTATAGAGGTTCAGCATTTGCAATTATTGACATATATATTATTGAAACTTCTCCATGGTGCTCTGCTGTTCTTCAACAAAATGTTGTTGTTACTAGCATATCAGAATATGAGGAGATATCAACAAAGTTATATATTGCACTTGATGATAATGCACCTGCTTTTGGTAATGGATTTATTAAAATTAGGGCATCTTGTCCTAAACTAGGAAAAATTCAAGGTTTTGAAAAGGTATTCGAGCTTTCATTTTCACCAGATTATAAATCTATAATAAAATTAACATTACCGGAAGTAAATACAATGAGAATAAATCCAACATCTAAAGCTGTTTTTCCAATTGAAATCGAAAATGCAGGAAATGATAGAACACAAGTATTATTTAAAATTGAAAATGTTCCTGAGGGCTGGGATGCAACAATTTCTGATACAGTATTTTTAAAAGAAGAAAGTGGTTCAAAAGCTACAGCTTATCTTTCAATTATTCCTCCTAATCAATTTGGTTATCATTATGATGAGGCAAATATCAGAGTTACTATAACTCCTGTACGAGCAAGCGAACCTAAATCTGTTGGAAATTCCTTATTTGCAACTTTTACTATTCAAAATAGAGGATTTTCAGTAAATGGTATTGAGCAAATTATTCTTTATCTAATAATTGTTGTTGCGATAATATTAATAGTTTTTTTTATTTTAAAAAGAAAATTCAAATAAAGATATGACTAGTATTAACATTTTATCATATATTAAGAATTTTTTTCTAAATAACAACCGGAAATCGTGTAAATATCACCATTAAAATTGAAATAGATATAATAAATAAAATAATCCAAATTGTAGCATTCCAAATGATAATTTTTAATCCATCAAGAGGACCAAATGGTAATAAATTAAACATTGCTAAAAAGGCATTTATTAAACAAATAAAACCAAGTATAGGACCAATAAATGATTCATAAAAAACTGAAATATAAAGTGGAAATGTAATTGCAGCAATTATAATATTTGCCAGTGGTCCTGCCATTGCAATTTGACCTGTTTCATAGGATCTTGCACCACCTCTAAACATAACAGCTCCTGGTGCTGCAAAAACAAATGGAGTAAATATGCCTAAAAACAAAGCTAGATACAAACCCTGAGGAAACATTCTGAATTCTGCCCAAAGTCCATGCTTTTGAGCCATAAATTTATGAGAAATTTCATGGAAAAAAAAAGCAGTAACAATGCCAATGAAAGATATAGCAAGTCCATAAGGGATAATATTTGGTTGAAAACCTTCAGAAAAGCCTGTTAATAAATTATTTCTAGTGAGAGCAAGTGTAAATGCAACTGTTAAAACACCCATTGAAATTAACAAATGTTTGATTTCTATTTTACTAAATTTTCCAGGTCTTCCTATTTCTAATGTTCCTTTTGGAACATACATATAATCTCTTATTGGAATGTCATGAAACGATGTGTAGATCTTTCTCTCCTGCACCATTTTTGCATTTCACCTTTTTAGTAAATATTTATGGTAGTTACTGGTTTATTTAATTATCATCCAAATACAAGGCTTGCTATATAGGGAAATGCAATAAGAGTTCCTATCATGCTTCCCAAATTGGCAAGGGCAACCACCATAAGTAACCTTATTACTCTATTATTCCAGAATTCTTTGAAGCTTTCAAGTTTACTTAATTCTTGGAAATCTTTAACAACCGGCATTCTTAGTTTAGCCTCAACATAACCTGCAACCCAGCCCGCGGCAATAGCTGGATTTAAAGATGTTAATGGCGCTGCAATAAATGCAGTGCCAATAGACAATGGATGACCTCTTGCAATTGCTGCCCCAAGAGCAGACAAGCTACCATTAATTAAAAACCACCAGATTAATACATCTTTTATATCTGCCCATGCATTAGGTCCACGGGTATAAATTAACCATAGAATTAATGCCACAAATAAAACTGGTATTGCATATGCAACAACTTTTGAAATTTTTATACGCTTTTTTGGCACCCTTTCAAGGTCTTTAAGATCGGTTTTTAACTCACCTTTTTCAAGTTTTGTTTGAATGCCTTTGACATGACCTGCGCCAACTACTGCAAGAACCCTTCCTTTTTTGCTTTCGTCTTGTATCTTTTTTGCAATATATTCATCACGCTCATGAATTAAAACATCAGAAATACTTGGGGCAATCTCACCAAATTCCTCCATAAGAGCAGTGATTACATCTTGATCCATGAGCTTTTTTAGGTCAAGGTCTTCAAGTTCACCTTCCTCATAGCCTAGCAAAGCCTTTAAAAATTCCCAGGTCAGCCTGAATTTTTCTCTGATTCCCATTTTCCGCCAGGCTCTTTTAAGAGTTATAGATATATCTCTATCTACAAGTGCAACTGAAAGATTATGTTTTTTTGCCTCCTGCATTGCTGCAATCATTTCAGAACCAGGCTCAACACCATATTCTTTACCGAGTCTTCTTTGAATGGATGATAAAAAGGTTTGTGCAAGCATAAGATATGCATTATTTGATTTCAAAAGCTTAGTAACAGGGGTTTTTTCCCACTTATCCTTTTTTGTAATTGCATCAAATCTTCTCTGACATAGCTCAACAGCGACAATATCAGGTTTGAATTTTTCTATTGCTTTCTTTACTTCTTCAACACTTTCTTTAGAAATATGTGCAGTTCCAATTAAGATGATATTGTCATTTATCTTAACTTGCAAATTATCTCCTTTTAATAATGTAATACCTCATGGTATAAAAAAAAATACTTAAATTTCAGCTTCAAAATCTTCAACTTCTAGTTTAAAATCTTCATATGATTTTATTTTGCCTTTTTCTTTTAATATCTCTCGTGCCAAAAGCCAATAGACAAGTGCAAGAGCACGTCTTCCTTTATTGTTTGTAGGAATTACAAGATCTAAATATTTTGTTTCGTTATTTGTATCACATAATCCAATAACAGGTATTCCAATGTTTTCTGCTTCATGTAAAGCTTGAGCATCTGCAAGTGGATCGGTAACAATAAGGAGTTCTGGTTCTAAAAAACCTTCAGCTTTAGGATTTGTTAACGTTCCCGGTCTAAAACGGCCGTCTAAAAGCTGAATACCTGTATTTTGAGCAAGCATTTTTATAGGTTTTTGTCCGTACTGTCTTACAGATACGATCAAAATATTATTTGGATCAAATTTGGTAATAAACTTTGCAGCATTTTTTATTCTTTCATCAGTTTTTTTGACATCTATTATATAAAGTCCATCGTTTCTAACTTTATAGATAAAATCTTTGATGTCTGCAGTTTTTTGTCTTGTTCCAATATGAGCACCACAGGTCATATATGTTTCTTCAGGAACAGCCATTGTAACTTCATCTTTTTTTATTTCCTTTTCTTGGTTTTCTTCAGCCATTATTTCCCCTTTTTTTCTAAGATTGTTCTAGTCTTTTTACAGTGATAGGAATTGCTCCTTCCTTAAACTCATGCATAGCAATATCTATAGGAGATATTATATCTTTTGGGATTTTTAATATTGTAGGAGCTCCCATTGATATCTGTAAAGCTCGAGCTCCTATTATACGAGCTTTTTCAAATCTTGTATATTTCAAACTAATTCACCAAATATTGTAACCTGTAAGAGCACCAAATATTAGTGGTATTTAAAAAGCTTACCCTAATGTGAGTCTATAGAAAAAGATAATATTTTTCTAAGAAGAGAAAATGTTACCCTACATTTTTTATAAAATTTTAGATTAATTACTAATATTAGCAATCTTGTTTGACAGCATCCCTAAAAAACAATTATCTATGGGTTTCTTGGGTTTCAGTATATTCTGTTGTTCTATTTGAAAATTCGTCAAGTGCAAGTTGAATATCTAGTGTTATATCTCTTAAAAGTTGATCTAAATATTCATTTTTAAATTCTTTAACGCCATCGACATCAGAAAAAAGTTTTCCAAGAAATCCATTATCACCCTTGTGTATTTCTATATTATAAAGTGTTTCTTCCATATTATACCCCTCTTCTTGGATAATATAAAACATGGGTTATATAAAAATTTTTTGGAATAATTTGGTATTTTTATATCATTCTTTCGATAAGATTATTTATTTCTTTACCTCTATATCCTAAAGCACCTTTATTTACAAATGACCTTTTTACCCCTTCAAACCCCTTTTTTGGAGGGCTAAGTCTAAATATCGGTTTAATACTAGGAATTTCCTTATATAAAAATTTCTTATTAATAATAGCCTCAGATAAATTATCAATATTTTTATAAGATGTAGCAGATTTTAAATAATCATCATTAACTGCTTTATCTCCAATTAGTCTACCCCTTGAAGTAATAAGCTTTGTTAATGTATTTTTATTAATTTCACCCCAGGTAATATAGTCTTTTACCGCCTGTAACATACCTTTGATAGATGGTGTTTCATCTAAA
This sequence comes from uncultured Thermoplasmatales archaeon, assembly GCA_964346655.1. Taxonomy (GTDB): domain Archaea; phylum Thermoplasmatota; class E2; order DHVEG-1; family DHVEG-1; genus CAYFVP01. The sequence goes on along the minus strand of CAYFVP010000092.1, from coordinate 37,133 downwards.
ACAACACAATGATTCGCTCTCGTTAAATTTAGAAGATTTAATGTCTTTTTGATACTTGGTTTAATATTTACTGATCCTCGAATCCTTATTGCAGCAAATGTCATATCACGCTTCCCCCTTCTGAATAGTAGAAATTTTTTGTTCTACAGTAGGTTCTGAAATGCTTCCTGAAATAATTCCAACTTTTTTAATTTGAACTGGTAAAACACGCATCTCAGCGTTTTTTTCAAGAGCATTAAAAACAGCTTTTGCATAATTCACTGTTGTTTTTGTTTTACCCTTTGTAAAAGCCCAGCAATCTTTTATACCTGCAAGTGTAAGTATCTTTTTTGCTACATTACCTGTTGCAAGACCTATTCCTTGAGGAGCAGGTTTTAAGGTTATTTCAACTGATCCACTTTTTCCCTTTACTGAAAATGGGACGGTATGTGGATTTCCACAACCACATTCCCAAGATCCACATCCTCTTCTAATTTCAATAATGTTTAATTTTGCATTTTCAATTGCTTTTCTGATACTAGATCCAACCTCCTTTCCTTTTGCCTGACCAAATCCAATAAATCCATCGTTATTTCCAACAGCAACAGTAATAACAAATTTTACTCTTCTTCCTGAGTCAGTCATTCTTTGAACCATATTAACATCTACTACTTCATCTGTAATTTCAGGTAGTAATATGTCAATAATTTCAGGTTCTCTGAGGGGAAGACCACTCTTTAGGGCATCTGACATATTGTTAATTTCACTACTTCTAACAAGGTTTCCAAGTTTTGTTTTTGGGTCCCAGGGAATTAAATCCATTGAGCGTTCTGGTTTTTTCTGTGCTTCTTGGTTTTTTTGTTTTGTTACTGCCATTATTTACCTCCGACAATTTTATTTTTAATTTCATTTACAACAGGCATAATACTACTATTAAGATGTTTACCCGTAATTCTTTCTTCAGTAGGAATTTTTTCCTCATTATGTGGACAATTAACTCCTGCATCAAGTATACCTTTTAAAGAGGCAAAAATCTTTGAACTTGTTACAGGAGGATGTCTACCTATATCTAGAATGCATTCGCTAATACCTTTATCTTTTGCTTTTTTTCCAGCTAAAAGACCAGTTAAATATGCAGCTGGTGTAGTTGAAGTTGAAAATTTCCAATTATATTTTTTCTTAAGCTCATTTGAATTTGCAGTAACTATTATATTATCTCCATCTTCTTTATAATCAATTAACTGAATAATTGTATTATTAAGTGTTTTTCTAATAACAACTCTTGTTTTTTCAGATCTTAATAGTTTAAGTCTTCGTCTGTAATTGGTTCTACCTTCACGTCTTCTCCTCGGTTTTACATTATATCTTGGTCCCCTAGTCATTTTTTATCCTCCTTTAAGATTCCATCAGAAATTAATCGGGTTTGAAGGTGATGTTTATTTCTAAACTCACCACCCTTTGCCTTCATGTAATATTTTCGATATTTTGTGGCATCTATCTTTTTTTCATCCCTTAAAGTTCTGAGATATAATCGAATGGGACGAATAGTATTAATCCAGCGTTCCTTTTTTGGAAGGCGAGCATATTTTGCACCTTTTCTAGAGCCATGTCCTCTTCTACGGCCTTTTTCTTTTTGTTTTTTAAAATACTTATTACGACCACTTGAAATTCCTTTGATTTGTCTACTTTTAATAGCTTTACCTTTTATAAGAACTCTAATATCATCTTTAGTAACAGCTTTTGCAATTTCATCGAGTCTATCATAATCCATCCAAACTCTTTTTACACCACATTTTAGAATATCTGATGCCATTCTGCGTTGATTTCTAAGATCTGTCATTTTTAATTCCTCATAAATTTAGAATCCTTATTTTTAATTCTTCAGCTTTCTTCTCAATATCCAATCTTTTTTTAGTTCCAACCGAGCTTCCTATTCTTGCAGCTTGAGTATTAGGGTCTACATTAATTAAATCATTAACATTAAAAACCATCACTTCTTCAAAACCAGATGAATGAAGACCCCGAACTTGCTTTGGTCCTCGAAAACCAATTCTAACCTTACTGGGTCTATATTTTAAATTAATACGCATTTTTGATGAAATTCCATCAGGTCTTCGCCAGTTTTTTGGGATTCTTTTATATCTAAACCATTCTTCTCTTATAAATTCAGGAGTCCTTTTCTTAATATCTTTTCTTAGGTTTAATCTTTTCTTGATTTCTTTAGAAAGTTTTGGTTTTTTCTTTACAGTGTATTCTTCTTTTTCTTCTTCCTCTTCTTCTTTGATTTCTTCAACTTTTTCTTCTTTTGCAGGTTTTTTAACCTTTTTTTCCACTTTCTTTTTTTCTTTTACAATTGGTTCTTTTTTTACTTCAATTTTCTTTTTTTCTACTTTCTTTATTTTAGGTTTCCCTTGAAATTTTTCAAAAATTTCTTTTGCAAGAGGTTTAGTAATCCCATCAATTTTTTCAAACTCCTTAACAGATGCTTTATTAAGTTTTTCAAGAGAGTCAAATCCATTTTTATAAATAGTTTCTGCTTTTGCTTTACCAATACCTTTTATTTTTATCAGCTCATCAATAACTTCTTTCTTTGTCATGGCTACCTCTCTCCTTTGTCAGTTCTGTAAACACCATCTTGAAAAACTCGAATATCTCTTTTTTTAATAAGAGTTGCACGTTCAATATTTGCAACAGTCTGTCCAACTTTTTCCTTGTCAATTCCTTGAACAGTAATATCTTCTCCCTTTACCTCAACGTTAACACCTTCTAGAATTTTTGCTTTGCGAGAGGATCTTTCCCCCAAAAAATTTTGTATTACAAATTCGTTCCCCTCAACAGAAGTTTTAATAGGAAAATGAGAAAAAACAGTTTTCATTTTATAAGTATAACCTTTGTTTACACCCTTTATCATATTTTTTATATGGGCAACAAAGGTACCCATTAATGCATTTTCTTTTCTTAATACATTCTTACTTGTCACTTCGATTAAATTACCATTAACATTAATATTTATCTTTGGATGAGAAAAAATTCTTGAAAGTTCACCCTTTTCACCTTTAATTGTCATACATTCATTTTCATAATTTGCAGTTATGCCATCAGGAATTTCTATTTTTATCTTTATTTCAGGAATTCTTGCCATTATAAATCACCATTATTCTTTAGTAAACATAAGCCAGAAGTTTTCCTCCAATACCATTAACTTTTGCATCATCTTGGGAAATAATTCCTATTGTTGTAGTAAGAATCAACAAGCCAAAATGTTGAGCAGGTAAATACCTTGATTCCCATTTATCAAGTTCATCTTTTTTAATAGGATACCTTGGTTTTATCACACCACAGTTGTTAATATTACCAATAAGGCTAACTTGAAAAATACCTGCTTTTCCATCTTTAATAAACTCAAATTCACCAATGTAACCTTTTTCTTTAAGTAAGTTTAATACTCCACCGATAAGTTTTGAAGAAGGTTGAATTGTACAAATTCCTTTTCCTTTATTTTCAGCATTTTTTATTGCAGACAATGCATTTGCCAAAGGATCATTTAACATAATTTTTCAAACTCCTATGAATATTTTTTAAAGCCCATTTCTTCTGCTTTTTCTCTAAAACATTGTCGACATATATGAAGTCCATAAGCTCTGATAAGCCCTCTTTTTCTTCCGCATCTTTCGCATCCTTTGTTTCGACCATAGGTTTTTACTTTGAGTTTTATTTTCATGTTACAACCTCTACATTGAAATTATCTGTGAAAAATTCCATTGTTTCTTCTCTTTTTACGCGATACCTGTTTGGTATTTTTCCTCGGGCAATCCTTCTTCTTTTTATTCTGTAGCCTGGTTTCTCCATTGTGATATTAATATCCATTCCAAAAATACCAATATTTGGATCATATTTTTGACTCTTGAAAAGGGTATGATCAGGTATTCCAAAAGATAAATTTCCCTCATCATCAAAGGAATATTCAGCTATTTTGTTTTCTCTTGTAATTAATGCTTCTTTTAAAAAATCAGAAGCTGTCTTTCCTCTTAATGTAACCTTACATCCAAGAGGCATATGCAATCTAATACCCCAATCTTTATTAGTTGTTCTAGAAAGAGTTTCTATTGGTTTTTGACCTGTTAAACTTTCAAGAACTGTTTCTGCCTTTTTTAGACGTTCCCCTGCTTCACCAACTCCAATATTGACTGTTATCTTTTCGATTCGTGGTCTGAATAAAGCTTTTTTATCCACTTGTTTCTTTTTTGTTTTTTCTAATTCTGGTTTTTTTGTTTTTTCTTTTATTGTTACATTTTTTGCACTCATTGTATTTTCACCTCAGGTAGCTCAATTATTGGTTTTTCTTTTCCTATGGGAAAAACATATTCTTGAAGTGTAGAAAAAGTGGTTTTGCCTTTCATTTTTGTAAGATTAGGTTTGGAAGAGGGAATAATTTCAACATCTTCAATGTTGGCTACCTCCCCAATGTGACTTCCACCAATAATTATAGAAACAGTTCCTTTTTCAAATTTAAAGGTATCTTCAATTTTTTTATCCTTAAAAGATAATTTAATTACATCTCCAGTTTTATATTCATCTTTTTTAACTATCTTATTTCTTCCATCATGCAAATTTAGTTGGGTCTGTTTACCTTTTATAATTGTCTTATTTTCGATTCTACAGAGCTTCCAACCTGATTCTTTTGATTTAATTGGAACAAGAGTAAGTTTTGCTCTTTGATTAAAAAGTAATCTATAATCTTGTTTTATCTTTGGAATAGTAATAACATCCATCAGTCCACAGGGAAATTTATAGTTTCTTCTTACAACTCCGTCAATAAGCACTTCACCATTAGCAATGATTCTTTTTGTTTCTCTTAAATTGTCAGCCAGTTTTATATAGTCTCTTAAAATAATGCCAATTGTAATGGACTGCTCAAGGGGATGAGGACCAGGTGAAGGTCTTATGGTCCATACTGCTTCCTTTCTATGTAGCTTAAGAGATCTAGGTGCTGCAAGTCTCTTTATATGTTTACTCATCTAGGCCCTCCCTTTTTCTTTGCTGTTTTCTTTTTTGTTGAAGTTGTCTTTTTTTCTGTTTGTTTTTTAGATTCAGATTTTTGTTTTGTTTCTGATTTTTTATCTTTTGCTATTTTTGGCTTTTCCTCTTTTTTAGGTTTTGTTGCTTTCTTTGGTTTATCAATAGGTTTTTTTACCTCTTTTTTCGGTGTTTTTTTAACAGGTGTTTTTTCTTCTTTTTTTGAGACTTTTTCTTCTTCAGGTTCAACTGCTGGTTCGCCTTCTTCTTCTGCTTCTTTGAGTGCTCTTTCTTCTTCTAATTTTTTCATTTCATCTTCTAATTCTTTTATTTGCTCTTCTGCTTCTCTTTCAATATCCTTTTTTGTTTCTTCAGAAAGCCCTCTTTCAAGTTTTTTTCTTCTCCATTTATCTGTTAAATTTAATTTTGTAATTAAGACATTACTTGGATGAACAGGTTTTGCTATTTTGTTTCCATCAGCTTTTGACATTGTAATACCTTCGATTTCAAGAGAATGTTTTTTAACATTTATCTTAACAACCTTATCCTCATGACCTCTAAAGCTACCCCTCATAACTCTTATAGTATCGCCTTTAATTACAGGCAAGGCTCTTTTATCATATTTTAATAACAAATTTTCTTCTAGATGAGCGGCAATCCATTTTCTTTTTTTATGAAGAGGAGCATTAAACAAATCTCTCCTTTGTTTACCTGGGTTTATTGATTGCATATTTTTAACCTCTCAAACAATTATAGATGCATTTGACGCAATCTTTGGATATCTTTCAGCTGCTTCCAGGGCAACTGGTCCTTTTATCATTGAGCCTTTTGTTTCTCCGGTATCAGTTACAATAACTGCAGCATTATCTTCAAATTGAACCATTGTCCCATCAGATCTTCTAAAAGGACGCCTTTGACGAACAATTACTGCTTTTAAGAGTTGCCTTCTCATGTCAGCAGCTCCTTTTTTAACACTAATTACTACCATATCTCCGACTCCGGCTTTTGGATAACGTCTATGAGTCCCCTTTAGCTTTGGAGTCATTACTATTTGAACAATTTTTGCTCCAGTGTTATCAATACACTCGAGGCGTGCTCCAACAGGAAGACCTCTTTTTGTTCGACCAGCAATACCTTTCATATCTATATCACTCTCATAATTTTTCAACTGCAACAAAACTAACTGTCTTACTTAAAGGTCTACATTCAGCTATTCGAACAATATCACCAACATTTACCTTTATGCAAGGCGGACAATGTGCAGTAAATTTTGACGATCTTCGTTCATATCGTTCATATTTTGGAACATAATGCATAAATTCTTTTTTTACAAGAATTGAATTCTGCATTTTTATTGATGAAACAACTCCAGATATAACCTGCCCTCTAACAGATAAAGAACCATGAAATGGACAGTATTTATCTTCACAGGTTTCTTCAGGAGCTTTAATATTTAATCCAATATCTCTAGTTTTTAATTTTTTCTCTACCAATTTCTTCACCTAACTTTTTTTATTCTATTTTCAGGTCGAAATAAAATTTTTGAACCATCTAAGGATATTTTTTTATCATCGACTTCAAATTCAAATATTGTATTATTTTTAGCAATTATTTTTTCTTGATGTTCTATATCTAAGAGGAAAGTATTTTTTGTTTCATTAAGTACAAAACCAGATTTTCCAATCCATTTGGGATCTGAACATTTTTTTATTTTTACTTTTAATCCGATAAACTCATCTTTCGCAAATGACTTTTCATTCATGCTATCCTCTCTAAATTGAATTTTTTTGCATAGGACTTTTTAAAAGTGATATAAAAGACTTTTATACTACTTCAACTATAAATCCCATTTTTTCTAATGTTTCCTTTACCTTTGTTCTGTGGTCGCCTTGAAGCTCAATTTTTCCTTCTTTTATTGTTCCGCCACATGCGCATTTTGATTTTAGTTGTGTAATCAGAGAGTCAATATCTAGTTCATGGGAATCGATGCCTTCAACAATGGTCATCATTTTCCCGTATCTTCTTTTGTCAATTGCAATTGTTATTTTTTGTTGTTCTCTTGCAATATCTTCACAGACACATATTTCTTTGGGCAGACCACATACTTCACATATGTCGCTCATTTATTTTTCTCCTTCCTCCCGCATGATGGTAAGTAGCTTAGCAATTTCCATACGGATCTGCCTTATTTTTCCGGGAGAAGGCGGTGAACCACCCATTGCTGCTACTCCCTTTTCATGCATAAGTTCACTTTTTAATTCAGTAAGTTTTTCACGTCTTTCTTCAGGAGTTAGATATCTAATCTCTTTAGCCTTAAGAACCATTTTTAAGCAACCTCTTCAAGCAGTTTCTTTAAATTCTTTACAATATTTTGTGCTGTTTTCCCACCAATACCATTAACTGAAGATAAATCATCCACATCCATTTCATAAAGTTCCTCAAGTGTTTTAAGCCCTGCTTTTTCAAATTTTTTAACAACTGAAGGACCAATTCCTTGCATCTTTGTAAGTTTCTTGATGTCTGTTTTTTTCTTTTCAATAGGTATCTCAACTATTTTACTTTCAGGTTTTGCTTCCTCAGATTTTTTCTCTTCCTCCTTAAAAAATATTTTAATTTCATCTGGAAGTTTAGTTTCAGGTTTCATAATTCTGACTTTTACACCTAAAACACCTGCCTTTAATTTTGCAATAGCATAACCTTTATCCATTACCTCTCTTGCAGTTTCTCCACAATATTTAACGTGCCCTTCGGTAAACTTTTCAGTTCTATGCCTTGCACCTGTTAGTTTTCCAGCAATAATTACCTGACAGCCCTTTGCACCAGCATCCATTATCCTTCTAACTGTTGAATGCCCTGCACGTCTAAAATGCCAACCTCGCTTAAGAGCCTCTGCAAGTTTTTCAGCCATTATTTGAGCATTAAGAGATGCTTTACTACCAGCTTCCTCAATCTCAATTTGAGGATTATCAACATTGAATTTATCTTTAATTGCATCAGTTAATTCTTTTATTTTCATACCGCCCTTACCAATTACCATCCCTGGACGTTCAACAAGTATGTTTATCCTTGTACCCATAGGAGTTCTCTGTATATTCATTCCACCAAAACCTGCGCCCTCAATTTTTTTGATTAGAAACTCCTTGATAAGTATTCTATTGGTATTTTCTCTGATAAAATTTCTTTCTCCAGTCATTATTCAACCTCTTCAAGAACTATTTCAATATTCGTAGTTTTTGTATTCTTATTTGTTGCTCTACCATGAGCACGTGGCATAATTCCTTTGATTATCCTACCACCATATGTAGATACATGAGCAATTTTCATATTTTCAATATCAAATCCTTTATATTCAGCATTGTTTTCTGCATTTTCTATAGTTTTTAACATATACTTAGCAGCTTTTTGTGGAAAACTACCTGGACCAATACCTTTTTGATGAGCTCTTTTTTTATTATGATAAATTGTTGGTAGTGGTTTCTTCATATTAATTATATCCTGAAGCATTTTTTTTGCTTCCTCTGTTTTTTTACCCTTTATCAAACGAGCCAAGTTTATAGAATCTTTCCTTGAACAATGTAGTTCATAACCATAGGCTGATGCGGTTCTGTCTGGATCGAAATTAGTAGAGTATTTCATTTTTCATCACTTCAATGGCATATATTTAGATGACCTAGTTGCACCAACTCCAGGTCCTGTATGTTTTACTTTTTGTCTTGTTAATACAAATTCTCCAAGATAATGCCCAATCATATTGGGTTTTATATCAACCCTTTGAAACTCTTTACCGTTATGTATATGAACAGTATGGCCAACAAAACCAGGAAGAATAATCATGTCCCTACAATGTGTTCTGATAACGTCTCCAGCATTTGCTTTATCTATGTCCTTTAATAGTTTATCTTGTTTTTCCGTGAGTCCTCTTTTAAGGCTTCGTCGCATTCTTGAAGGAAGCAATGGTATTAACTCTTCAATAGATAACTTTTGTAAATCTTCGAGACTAAGCCCTCTATATAGAAACTCTTTTTTCTTAATTTCAATCTTCTTTCTTCTAGCCTTTCTTTTGCTTCTTGCTGAACTTTTAAAACCCTTTTTTACTGCCATTTTGATTACTTCCTCCCTGTTCTTTTAGCAGAGATACTACCAACCTTTCTACCTGGTGGCGCACCTTTTTTAACAGTGGATGGTTTTCCTACATGTTGATGTCCGCCACCACCATGAGGATGACTGACAGCACACATAGCTACTCCTCTTACAATTGGATATTGTTTTCCTCTTTTCCTAAAGGCATGATGTTTTTTTCCTGCCTTAATAAAAGGTTTATCTTTTCTTCCTCCCCCAGCTGCAATTCCAATGGTTGCTATACAATTAGAATTGAGCGTTTTGAATTGTCCTGATGGAAGTTGAATAATTGTGGATTTTTTATCGTGTGAAACAATAGATGCATTACTACCCCCTGCTCTAACTAGTTTACCTCCATCACCTGGATTTACCTCAATATTAAAAACAGGTGTTCCTTCAGGAATTCTTCCAATCGGTAATACATTACCAACTGTTATCTCAGATTTATCCTCGGTAAATTTTACTGTATCTCCCACTTTATTGCCTTCAGATGCTAAAGTTAAAATTATTGAATTATTAGATAACCTAACACATGCAAGAGGGGCAGTCCTTCCTGGATCATGAATAATATCCTCAATTTTACCCTTTTTTCCAATGATTTGTTTTGCATATTTTATATCGGCTTTAAATCTATGTGACGGAGCATTGAATTTGGTATTCAAACGTCCTCGTCTCTGTTGTATTAATCTTTTTCCCATTTCTTTTTCCCCCTAGAATATTCCAATTCTCATACCAATATCTTCAGCTTTAAACTCAGGCATAAAAGTTACAATTGCGTGTTTGCCATTTTTTGTAATTCTTGTATTGACACTTTTAACCTTTACATCAAACATTTGCTCAACAGCTTTTTTTATTTTATTTTTATCAGCAGTTCTTTTCACAACGAATTCAAGTGCATTATGTTTCTCCATGAAATTCATAGTCTTTTCTGTTACATAAGGGTGAAATATAATAGAATATGGGTCCATTATTTGGCACCTCCAATAACCTTTAATGCAGATTTTGTAAAAATTGTTAGCCTTCCAGGATCTCCACCTGGAGCGAGATGTTCAATGTTTATTTGATCTGGTTTTACAATATCAACTCCTGAGATGTTTTTTGAGCTTTTTTGTATTTCATCTTTCATTGCGACTATTAGAATTGATTTTGGTGTTTTATATTTTCGTCCTCTTGTCTTACCTCTTCCAGCTCTTATATGTTTTCCATTTACTGAACGAAGAACATCGTCATATAATCCTAAATTATCAAGAGCTTTAATTATATCCTTTGTTTTTTTAATGCCTTCAAATTTATCGTCGATAATTACAGGTAAGGTTATTTTTTCATCAAATTTATGTCCTCTTTTTATTACGATATCGAAATCTGCTGTTGCAGCTATTGCTGATTTTTTTGCTAGATTTTTTTCTTTTTTGTTGATTTTTTCTGTCCAGTTTCGGTCTGATTTTGGAGGATGAGCTCTTCTTCCTCCTACAACACAAGGAGCTAATGCTGCCCGTCTTCCCTGTGTTAAACGTGGAACACGGGATTGTCCTCGACCTTTTCCAACAGATGCTGTTGCATGTCTTTTACCTGCGTCTAGATCTGCTCCATAAGGTTGTCTTTTGTTAGAATGAAGAGCATTAAATGCTTTTCTTATTAAATCTGGGCGGTAAGGTGTATTGAAAATATCTGGTAAATCGATTTTTTCAGAGGATTTTCCATCTACACCATAAACATTAACTTTAACCATAATTATACACCTTGTTTACTTGTTGTTGAAATATAGCTTATCTCGGGTTTTTCCACCTTTACTCCCCTTTGATAACGTATTGCATCCCTTATTGAGATAAGTCTTTTGACAGGTCCAGGTATTGAACCATGTAAAAGAATATATGAATTTCTAACAATACCATAATTTGGAAAACCACCTGAGGGCGTAATATCCTCACCATTTTCTCCAATTTTAAGAACACGTTTATTAAACTCGGTTCTCTGATGGTATCCCATTTGTCCAGCTTGAGGAACGGTTGATTGAATCCAATTTGGATGCCAAGAACCTGCAGTACCAATCATTCTTCTATGTTTCGAATTTTTATGAGTTAAAAGCTTCACCCTCCATCTTTTAACATGACCCTGAAAACCTTTCCCTTTTGTTATTGCAATGGTATCAATCATATCCCCTTCATTTAAAACATCATTTACACTTAATTCTTTTCCGAGGATTTCTTTTGTATAATTAATTTGTTCTTCGAGATTTCCACCTGCTATTCTAAATTCTCTAATTTCAGGACTTTTTTTAGGTATACCTGAGACTAATTTTGGTTGAGTGTAAACTATTACTCTGATATCATCAGCATTATTCAAAAAATCCCAATTTTTCTTTTTTTCTTTTTTAATTAATGGAATTTTTTTTAAAAGTTCAGGATCTAATTTACTAGCCCATAATTCCCCAATTGTTTCCAGGCCATGAGAAGTATTTTTATATCCTCTTACAGCTGCGATTTTTAAAGGAGGGGTTTCAACAACTGAAACAGGCATAATAACTTCTTTACCAGAAGTTGTTGAAGTAGGACGATAATCTACAACAAACGCATGAGTCATACCTGCTTTATAACCAAGAAATCCCTGAATCTTAGGTTTTTCATTTCCTATTGACCAATTCTTTATATGTGGAGTTTCGGCTCTAGCTCTTTTACGTGGCGAAAAGCCCATTGATCCTCTTTTTGGATGATGTCTTTCAGGCATAATATATCCTCTGTTACGTATATTTAATAGATGAGATTTTTCGTTTAAATTTACCTAAACCGTGACACTTCACAAGCAACCAGAAGTTTGGAAATGAGTTGCTTGATATAGGGTTTCATATTGAATTGCCCAATCAATGTCTGGTTTAGATAAGGAATTAAGGCATTTAAGATATCATATATAAATTTTATTATCTAAATTTTTTTGTTACAAATTAAAAAAAACCTGGAATAATGCGCCAAGGTACCTTCTTCATATATGTTTTGTATTCAATTCCATATTGTTTCAATAATAATTTTTCTTCATCAATTATACTTAATATCATTATTGGTACAGCAATTATAGCAATAATTATTGTAAAAATTGAATTAAAAAAGAAGGCAAGCCCAAAATTAATAATCAATAATGAGGTATAATGAGGATGTCGAATATATTTGAAAATACCCTCGGTTATAAGTTGTCCATTATATGTCCTAAACCAGAATATCTCCCATTTGAAATATACAAAAGTCCCCAATATAAATAAGACTATACCAAAAATAATATTAAAAATTATATGTATCGGAATTTTCCAAATTCCATAAATTGGTGTTATTGGGCCAATTAAAATAGTTAATAACAAAGGAGCATAATGAATAATAAAAAGAGCTCTAATTTCTGTTGGTGGTTTATATTTTAAAAATACATTAATTAATTGTGTCATATTAATTTTATGCCACCATAGTCGATAACTATGTCTTGAGGTTTAAGAGTATGCTTTGTATTTCTCATTTTTCTTATAGTTAGTTTTCTTCTATCCATTGTTGGATCTAAGCTGAGAGTAATAACGGCATCTGCTAAAAATTCAGAAATACCGTCTCTTGAAAGATGTGCAGATCCAACCTGTAATTCAGAGGTTATTAGTGCTGTAGATTCTACACTTTCCAATGTATCAATAATATATCTTAAATGCAATCTTCGTGTAGGTAAATTTACAAATTCTGAAGCTTCTTGTTCATCGATCATGCTGATATCTACGCCACTATCTTCAATATGTCTAATAGAAATTGGCATTTCTGAGAGTGGTGTAATAGAATCAAGAACAATTCTATTATAATTACCTGACATTATTTCATTTGTCATTGTTTCATAAACAGATTTTTTATTAATATTTAAATATAAGAATTTTATTAGATTTTGTTCAATAGCAGGTTGAAAATTAAATCCTAATTGACTTGCTTGAAATAAAATTCCTTCAACTTTTTTATCAAGAGTTAAAAAAAGACATTTGTCTCCATTTTTTATACCTTCATATAAAAATTGGAAACAAAAAATACTCTTACCACCTCCAGGGGGTCCTGAAACTAATATTATTGAATTTTTTGGAAAACCACCTCCAATAATATCATCAAGTCCCTCAATGCCAGTATGGATTCTCTCCATTTTATCTTCCCCTCTATTAATATTAAATTTTGCAATCCCATTCATTAATTGCAATATGTAAGTGCCAATATATTATTTTTATCTTTTCTTTGTAAATATATCAATTCTTTTTTATATTTGAACATTAATGTATAGAAATATTTATATACTTTACATTATAAAAATTATAATGTATATTAATATATTGGTGTTAGCATGTCGACAAAAACACAGAATATCTGGATTTGGCTTCAAAATGGACGACTAGTAAAAGCAATATTATGCGAAGAAGATGGAACCTTAAAAATATACGATGAAAATGATAAACTAATATTAAAAAGAACAGGTTTAAATAAGCGACAAATAAAGCAAATAGAGATAACAATAATAAAATACGGAGCTAAAAAATTAGATCAACATGCAGAACCATTTAGATTTTTATAAAATTTAAAAAATTTATTCTAAAGTTACACGTTTATCTGGAAAAACTTTTATTCCTTTATCTGTTATTTCCATTAAAACTATCTTTTTTTGATGTTGTCCATATCTCATTTTTAAAATCTCAATTGCATTTTCTCGGATATCCTTTTTTTGAAGATTATAAAGAACAATTATACCGTCTGCTAAAAATTCTTCAATACCTGTTTCACTATATCTTTTTGGAATAGGATCTGTTTCAGTAATTAATAAAGAAGTTGCTTGCGTTTCTTCAAAAAAACTAAATAATTGCTGTAAATAAACCCTATAATTTTTATCTTTTGTAATAGAAGCTGCAATAATTGCACTTAAAGAATCAACTGCAATAAGATCTGGATTAAAATCTTTAGGAATAACAAGTGGTTTAATTTTATAGGATAATTCTGTAGCAGATCCAGATCCACCTATTGATCCAAACTTCATTCTTAGTATATCAAGAGGATTTATCTTTTGAATTAACAAATCACCATTATCAACATATTTTCTAATATTCCAACCAAAATCTTCCATGCTCTTAATTATACGTTCCTTACTTTCTTCAAAACTGACATACATACATTTCTTTCCTTTTGAAACAAGATTGAAACATATTTGTCTACAAAGTATGCTTTTTCCAGTTCCAGGGCCACCCGCTACCAAAACTGAATTTCCTTTAGGAATTCCACCACTTTTAAATAATTTATCAAACCCATTAACATTGGTGACTAATACTTTTTCTTTAGCATTAATAGAGGAATTACTAACTTTATCTTTCGAAGATTTGTTTTCAGGTTTTGAAATTATTTTTAAATCAGTTGAGTTCATTTAAATCAAAACATTTATTAATTTTTCGATTCTTTTCCCACTATAGAGTATGTCAATCGATATATACTAAATAATAAAAAACTTTCTTATGTTTGTTGGACTACTCCTGGACCAATTTGCACTCCCATTTCAACAACAGTCAATTTCAAATAAATATTTTTAGAACTAGGAATTATTACTACCCTATTAGGTGTTGTAGATTCATCTATTTCAACATTTATATCTCCATCGTCATAATAATCCCAGAGCAATCCTATTGTATCATTAACTAGAGAATTATTCCATGCATTTGTATAATCGGTGTAAATGTAAATTTTTCCATTATTTGCAGGTGTTAGTAATATTTCATCCTGATAATTTTTTGAATAATTTGTACGAATGTAACATATTTTATCAGGATTTCCATAAGAACTCTGGTCAAACTTTTTACCAGGCATTCCTTTTAATAGTGGAACATCCAAATATAAATCTATAGTATCTATTGTTTTATCAACTGCATTAAATGCAGGTAAAACTTTCATTACTTCCCCATCACTCTGTTTTAGAATAATTCCTCCACCTTCAAGAGTATATTCAACATCATTTCCATCTAGATAGTAAGAATTAACTGCAGTGTATTTAATAGAAGTTAATGGAATACCATTTGGAAAATCAATAGGAGGTGGTTGTATATATATTTTGTAGTCACCAGCATCATCTTTATCAAGTAAATTAATTGTTCCGGTCGCTCCAACTGTTATAAAATAGGGTAAAGGATCAATTCCTAAAGTTAAGGGCGATGAAATTGAAGTATATGCTATATTGCTTGGATTTGGATTTTCTTCGTTTATCACACCCATAGTAGATTGTATTTCAATTACAGATTTTAAATGTGATAATTGATTGGCAACTTGAGCCATATGTTCTGCCTCCCTTTCATCCATTATTTTTGGAACATAATATAACTGTAATATGGATAGTATTATTGCAACAAGACCAACAAGTAATAATGCTTCAATAACCCCAGCTACTGCAGTATTTCCCTTTACAAATTTTTTAAACTTCATCTCTCCATCTGCACCCTTGCAATAATAAATATACTATAACTATAACTTATATTTTTCTTATATTTTTATCAAATTGTAAAAATGACAATCTAAGATTTAATATCATAAATTTTAAGAAGAAAAATTAATTTCATTTGTCTAAATTTTAAAAAATTATAAAAAATGGAGAAAAAATAATATGGGTAAAACATTTGCAGAAAAAATTCTAGCAAAATATGGAAAATTAAAGGATGTAGAACCTGGGCAAATAGTAACTGTAAAACCTGATCATTTATTAACTCATGATAATACTGCTGCAATTATTCAAAAAATTAAACCAGAACTTAATAAGTATGGTATTTATTCTAATGAGCTTCCAATTATCGCCCTTGATCATGTTACTCCTGCTGCTTCTGAAAAAACAGCAACAAATCATAAATTAATACGGGAGTTTGTAAAATCTTATAAAATTAAAAATTTTTTTGATATTGGTATAGGTATTTGTCATCAATTAGTTATTGAAAAAGGATTTGCACTTCCAGGAAAATTATTACTTGGAAGTGATTCTCATACATGTTCCTATGGAGCAATAGGTGCATTTTCATCAGGAATTGATAGAACAGAAGCAGCTTCATTATTACTTACTGGTGAAACATGGCTAAAGGTTCCAAATACTATAAAAATAAATTTATTTGGAAAAATAAATCAAGGAGTATACTCTAAAGATATTATATTACACATTATCGGTAATATTTCTGCATCAGGAGCAAACTATTGTTCTGTTGAATTTCATGGTGATATTAATCAACTAACTGTTGATGATAGATTTACAATTGCTAATATGGGTATTGAAATGGGAGCAAAAAATGCTGTATTTTTTGTTGATAAAGTAACACAGCAATTCTTAGATTATATTGGAATCTTAAAAAGAGAATATAATCCTATTAATCCTGATAAAGATGCATCGTACATTAAAGAATTAAGTTATGAGTTAGATACTATTACTCCTGTAGTTTCTTGCCCTCATACAGTTGATAATGTCAAACCAGTAACAGAATTGGCTGGTTTAGAGATTCAACAGTGTTTAATTGGAACATGTACAAACGGTCGACTTTCTGATTTAAAAATAACTGCAGAAATATTGAATGGAAAAAAGATTAACCCCAATATTAGGCTTCTTATATTACCTGCTTCAAAAGATGTTCTTGAAAAAGCAATAAATACCAGTATTATAAAAACTATAATTAAGGCAGGTGGTACTTTACTTCCACCAGGTTGTGGTCCTTGTCTTGGAGCACATCAAGGAGTTCTTGCACCTGGTGAAAAATGTTTAAGTAGTGCTAATAGAAATTTTAAAGGACGTATGGGATGTAAAGAAGCAGAAATTTATCTTGCAAGTCCTGCAACAGTTGCAGCATCTGCATTATATGGTGTTATAACAGATCCAAGGGAGGTGATAAAAAAATGAAGGTTTGGAAATATGGAGATAATATTGATACTGATATGTTATTTCCAGGAAAATATGTTTATACCTGCAGTACTCATGATGAAATTAAACCTCATCTGTTAGAAGACCTTGATCCATCCTTTTCAAAAAATGTGAAAAAGGGAGACATAATAATTGCAGGTAAAAATTTTGGATGTGGCAGTTCCCGGGAACAACCTGTTGTTGGTTTAAAGGCTGTGGGAATTAAAGCAATAATTGCAGAAAGTTTTGCTCGAATTTTTTACAGAGCAGCAATAAATCAAGGATTAATACTTATTGAATGTCCAAAATTAGTGGAAGTTTATTCAGAAGAAGATGAAATTAAACTTGATATTGATGCTGGTGAAATTACTCTTGGTAATAAAAAGTTTTATTTTCCTAAACTACCAAAAGAAATAATTGCGATTAGAGATGCAGGAGGTTTACTTCCCTATACAAGAAGAAAATTAAAAAATAAATAAAAATTTAACTCTTTTGATTTTTATTTATAATGCATATGTTTTTGTTCAAGATGACTTTTACTTATTCTTCTATATTCTTCTGCATTTTTTTGTGCAGTTTTTCTAAATTCAATATCTTGTTTTATTACCTTTCCAGGAATTCCTATCACAAGGCTATTTTCAGGAATTATCGTACCTTCTTTAACAAGGGCATTTGCACCTATAATACATCCTTTTCCAATTTTTGCACCATTTAGAACTGTTGAATGTATTCCAATAAGACAATCATCATTTATTGTTGCACCATGTATCATTGCACAATGTCCAATTGATACATTTTTTCCAATTTTTACAGAATAATTTAAATCACAATGAATAACACAGCAATCTTGAACATTTGATCCATCACCTATTTCAATAGAATTTTCATCACCACGAACCACAGCATGTGGATAAATTCCACAATATTTACCGATTTTGACATTACCAATTATAACAGCAGTTTTTGCAACAAATGTTGTTTTATGGATTTCTGGTTTCATAGTATAACCTATTTTGCAGGTAACCCGGAATCTATTTTATATTTTATGTTTATATAATTTTAAATTCCTTATTTTTTATTATTTTTATTATTTTAATCATGAATAGAAAGATAGAAATACAACAATAGGAATATTAATTTTAAACTTTAAGAAGAGCAGGGGGATTAAACAGGTAGGTATGTGTCATATGTTGAAATTTGTATTTTTCAATAAAAGAATAACTTGTATTTTTATTTTTTTTGCATTTTTAGTATTAAATCTTACAACTTTTTCAGGAGTAGCAGATGACGATAGACCTGATTTAATAATTAATAACTATGTTTTACCTGATAATATTATTGAAGGAGATGAAGTTGAATTTATTGTTAAAATTAAAAATATTATAAATGAAGAAGCTCAAGAATATGCAAATATTCCTGCTAATACAAAAATCGTTGTTGCACTTTCTATTGATGGAAATGTTGTAACTACAAATTATACATTAGATGGACTTGATGTTAATGAATCTACGTATATTAATTTAAGTTGGATAGCTGAACTAGGGCCTCAAATCCAACGAGATGTTCGTATAGAGGTTAATCCTCCGGGTCCTAATAGAATATCTGAAAGTAGATATATAAACAATTTTAGGATTGATACTATCGATGTTTCTGAAAAAAGTCCTGATTTAAAAATATTAAAAGTAGATATTTCAAAAAATGTAATTATAAATCAATCAACAACTATAACTACTACAATAAAAAATAATGGAAAGGCTACAACAAAACCCATCTATGCAAAACTTAATTCGACTGTGGAAGGTGAAATATATAACGACACATTTTACTTAAGTCTTCCAAGAGAAGAAACGCATAATTTTACGTTAAAATGGATTCCTTTAAATTTTGGAACTCAAATTATATCTATTGATATCATTTATGATGATAAAACCCATGACTATAAAGAAATGTCAGTTGTTGTCGAAATTGAAGAATTAATGTGGTGGAATGATAGTTGGCATTATAGATATATCTTATCTGTAAATGGTTCTGGATATGTTAAATCTTATATCAATTTTACAGCACACCTTAATACGTTGGATATCCATTTAAAGAATTTTGAAAATGAAACAATAAGGATTGTCCAATATCAACAAAATGGAAGTATAATCGGTGAAGTAACAGAATACTATTTTAATGAAAGTTTAAATTTTGATTCATTAAAAAATGCAACAGGACATTTGGTTTGGAAAGTATCTGGTTCAACATTTGAAAAGTTTTATTGTATATACTTTGATGTTGAAGATAATATTGGTTTTAGAAATAGTTTAATTGAAAACGAAACTTTAATTGAATCGGGCAATGCAAAGATTGGCTTTTTTAGTTATGTTGAAGGATGGTGGATAGAGTTTATTAAACCAATAAATGGTAGTTTTGCCTTAATTAATGAATATGTTAATATTAATGTTTCAACTATTGCAAAAGCTGTCAGGGTATTTGCTTATATTTATTTTGTAGAAAATGAAAGCTTTAATTTTAGTCTTGATTTTAAAAACGAAAATAATACAGACTGGTTTAATGTTAGTAATTCATTTAATAAAGAGGGTAACTGGTCAATTGTAATTAGTGGGGAGGATGCAGCAGGTTATAAACCCGAAGCCGTAGTTAATGGTTTATATATTGGTAAACCGGATTTAAAAATTGTAAATATTACTGTTAAAATAAAACGCGATCCATTATCATCAAATATATACATCGATGATATTGTCAATATTACATCAAATATTATTAGCATTAATGCAAACATTGAAAATGTAAATGTATCAGTATCAATTCGTAAAAATGGAGCCCTTGTCTATACAAATTATTCAATTCTCACAATATATAAGGACAAAAAAACCCCTGTTAGCTTTGAATGGATTGCAGATATATCTGGAACATTTAATATTACAATTAAAGTAGATCCTGATAACCTTATTGATGAACAAAATGAATCAAATAATGAATTTATTAAAAAAATAGATGTTTTTTCATGGCCTGATTTAGCAATAGAAGAAATTATCCTTCCAACTATTAAAATAATGGAATTTGACCAAGTAGAAATAGGTATTGTTATTACAAATTTGGGTCAAGGTAATGCCAATAACTACCTATTAAATCTATATATAGAACCAGGCAATGAACCCATGGATTTTTCAGATAAAGATAAAAAAGATAGTACTGTTGTTAATATTAATTCAAACATTACTAAAATATACTACCTTTATTGGAGTTCTGCTAAAGCTGGTTCATGGCAGGTTGCAGCAATAGCAATTTACAATGACACAAAGAAAGACACAAATGAAACAAATAATGTATTGCGCTCAATTGATTATCTAATTGTTGATGAATATGAACGGATACTTCCTAGAATTTTAATTACAGATATTAATCCTAAGAGACAACTGCAAGGGGGAAGTGTATCAATAATAGCAAATATAACAGATGAATCTGGTCTTGAATCAGTATCAATTAATATAAGCTATGAAGAAGATTTTAATCCCGAATTATTAATAAATGAAAATATGTATAGAGCTGGGGAGGACAATTTTATATATACTTTCACAGACACTTATAGGATAGGTAAATATTCAATTGAAATAACTGCTGTTGATTCATCAATTAATAAAAATACTGCAAAACAAAAAAATGATTTTTATATTACACAAGATTTTATACCTCCAACAGTAATTTCTTTTCAGGCAAAACCCGTAGTTCAATTGATTGGTAAATATGTTGAACTAAACTGTATTGTTGATGATAATGTTGGTATTAACACAGTAAAAGTTAATATTTCACATATTCCAACTGGTAGGTCTTATGAAAAAAATATGATAATTTCATCAAATGGAATTTATTCTTATGTTGATAAGTATAAGAGTCCTGGCATGTATCAGTTTTTTATAATAGCTAATGATTTTTCAGGTAACATAAAATCAACTGAAATTGAGAAAAAATTTTTCTGGATAACTTCTGATTTTTCAGATACTGATAATGATGGTATGCCAGATATTTGGGAAAAACAATATGGTTTTGATCCTTTAGACCCAGATGATGCTAATGAGGATTTTGATGATGATGGTATAATTAACTTTGAAGAATGTAAAAATAATGCAAATCCAACAAAAGATATCTTTTCTGAAAATGCTATGTATAGGATTAAAGAAAATATCGTTTATATTGCTGGCTCAATTATTTTATTTATCATAGTAATTTTTCTCTTTCTATTTGGAATAAGAAGGAGGTAATAGATATGAATCGATTTAGAGAAAAAGGACCATTTTTAATCCTTTTTTTTCTTGGTATTTGTGCATTAATTATTGCAATATTTGATGTAATCTATGCTCAAGGTTGGCTTTTAATAACAATTGTACTTTTTATTGCTATTATATTTATTGCATTTGTTCTTCTTTTATTAAAAATTCAAAAAAAAGGTATAACAGTTGATGCTTTTGAAGATTTTGAAAAAAAACTTAGAGGAGGACTTTTTCATTTTAAATGTCCAACTTGTAATGGTATTTTTGCTATTAAAAAATCAAAAAGTAATAATAAAAAACCTTTAAAATTGACATGTCCTGATTGCGGGGCTTTTGGAATTATATCACCAAATCCGCCAATTATTGAAGGTAAAATTCCTGAAAAAAAATCTATAAATGCAGATTTTTTATGTAAAAATTGTGGAGAGGGAATTACATTATGGGCTGAGGGAAAAAATCTTTATAAAAAAATAGTTGTTTACTCTTGTCCTTTCTGTGGAAAAGATGAATTATTGAAAAGAGCTTAAATTCTATGTCTTATCTTTACTGCTTCACCATGTGTTGATTCTATCATTTCTTCTCCATTCATCTGTGCCACACCTACAGCAATTATTTCTTTTTTTCTTGTCACAAACACCTCATCACCAACTCTAATAGCTGTATCTGCATTTTTTACACCTGGTGCAAAGACTGAACCAATAAGTTTGAAATCATCATATATTTCCACATAATAATTATCTATTTCACTTACTTTTTTTGCTCCAGGAAGTGTCAATGAAATAAAGCCTCGTTCCTTTGTAATCATTCCAAGTTGAATGTTATTTTCAAAGATTTTTCTATTTGGATATTTTCCTTTAACTTTTGAATTTTTTAGAATTGTTTGGGCAATTTTTCTTCCAAATTGATACGAAACAATGGATTTTATTTCTTCTTTTGCTCTATCATTTTGTTTTACTTTATCATATTTTTTTACAATTTCATTTAATGTTTTATTTAATTTTTCAAGTGAATCTTGTGAGGTTGGATGGTTTATACAAGTAATATTTAATTTTTTAATAATTGGATAAATAAAATCTATTATTTCTTTAGGAAGGTGTGCGACGATTTCCTCATACTTATTTTTATTTAGATATTCTAATAAAAGATTTTTAATCATTTCTTTTTCATAATCTTCCCATATACCTATTACTGGAATATCATATGAAGCAGCAGGATATACAATTTCTAATTCCCTTGGAACAATTCCTAGCGGTGAAGTAACTATTACTTCATGAATCACATATGGATTATTTGTTGTAATTATTTGTTTTTTAAACATAATATGTGATTTTGATGATGAATATGGTTTTTTTGCTGAACATGGAAGAAGTAGCAATATTTTTGCTGAATTCGGTTTTTTATAACGATTAAATATTCTTTTTTGGAATCGAATTATTTCAGGTCTCTGAGAGGATTCTTTTGTTGTGGCAATAAGTCTACCAGTATTTTGTATCGGTGTTCTTTTTTCTAAAAAATCATAATAATTTTTATCAAGATTTTTTAAAATAGCTGTAAAATGTGGATTTGCTCTTATTCTGTTTTCAACAAGATTTCTTATTTCTCCTATTGATATTGCATTTCTTATATGTTTTACTTCTGTCTGTAATGAAAAATAGTTATGATTTAATATTTCTTGAAATTTTAATTCTAATGGTTTTTTCTTTAACTTTGAGCAGATTGGACAACAACATGGTAGCTCTTCTAGTTCTTCTTTTTGAAATTTTCCATTTTCAAAGAGTAAAGTATTGTTTCTTGCAGCAATTATCGCAGGTGTTGAATCAAAAAGATCAATACTTAAATAAGTTAGAAGTGCTAGGCCTGATGGATCCCCAAAACTTGGTAGATAAATTACCTTTTGATATCCAATTTTTTCACGTAGTCTTATGATAAATTCTGTTAATTTTTTTGGATTGTTGAAAAGCTGTTTAACCTGTGAAACAATAAACAACTTTGCTTTACTCTTTTCAATTTTTTTATCAATTATGCAATGATTTGTTGCAGTTATTATATATATTTCATCATTTTGCTCTTTAATTCTTTGTAAAAGTAATTTTTCTGAAAATATTAAGGATGGGACATAAGTTTTTTCAGATTGATTTGATAAAATTAAATTAGCAAATTCTGGAGCTTTAAACCGTCGTGTATTTATAAAGAGTAAATTTGGTGTCTTAATGGTTTTTTTGTTGATTTTTATTTCACCTGCTCTTGCAGGCCCATCTCTTTTATTTACACTAAACTTCATTATTTAGATATATAAGCTACTATTTAAATAAGGTTATCAAATTAAATGATTATTTGCAAATAAAATTTTAATATCAATGACAAAATTAAAACAGATATAATTGTAATTATTTTACTAAGATATATTTGATATTTTAGCAGATTATATATTTTAACAATTTTATTATAATTTTTTACGATCAATTTTAAAAAACAATTTTATTTTTAAATAAACTTTAAAATTTACTTAAAATAAGATAAAATTTTATATTATAAGAACCTATTATAAATATGTTTATTTGTGGGGGAAAAATATGAGATATCAGAAAATAATGAAAATTTTTATTATTATATTAATACTTATCGTTATCCTACCTGTATCTATGCCAATACACACTCCTGCAGAACAGCTGAGTGGAGGGATTACATCACATAAACCACCATCATTTGATAATGATCAGATTCAAGATGCAATGATTAAAGATAAAAACAACTTTTACCAATCTGATTTTGGTTTTCCTGGTGTAAACTTTACAGGATGGACACCACCTGATCCAATTATTGCGTCAGGCCTTGAGCATCTTGTTGTAATGACAAATGGAGCGATTGCCTTTTTTCAAAAAGATGGTACTATGGATTTTCAAGATGAAATTGAGGATAGCTTTGGTTTCTGGGGGGAATTAGGAGCTACAAACTTTGTGTTTGATCCCGAAGTAATATATGATCCTCACGCTGATCGATTTATGGCAATGGCTTGTGAACGAGCAACGGGAGGAAAATCATACTTTTTGCTGGCTGTATCTGATGATACAAATCCTAATGGTATGTGGTATAAATATCGTTTAGATGTAACAAATCTTGCTGGAGGCGATATTGACTCTCCAAACATTGCTGTTGATTCTCAAGCAGTTTATCTTACAGCTGATTTTTTTACGGGTGGACAAAAATATCTCGTATATATCTTAGAAAAAGAACCTTTGTTAAGTGGAGGAACCTGCCAGACTCGAGACATGCTAATTACTGGTTCACAATCTTATGGAATACCTATTATGTATGGTGAAGCACCTGCAATGTATATGATCGAGCATTTTGAGGCATCAACAAATACTAAAGTACGTCTCCATGCTATTACTGATCCTTTGGGCAATCCTGAGAGAGAAACATATGATTTAGAGGTTCCCTCTTATTCTCCACCTGAGGATCCTCCTCAAATGGGCACATCTTCTAGACCAGAAACTTTTGATAGTCGATTTTGGAGTTGTGTTTGGCGAGATGGTTCGCTCTGGGCTACACATCATCAAGGAAGCAATCGTGTAATGGCCAGATGGTATGAGATAAAAACAAATGAATGGCCATCAAATGGTGTTCCAGAATTAATTCAGTCAGGTGATATTGATCCAGGACCAGATATCCGTACCTTTTTTACAGCAATTAGTGCTGATATTTATGGTAATGCAGCGATGTGCTTTGCACGTTCTTCACCAAATGAATACATTTCAATTGCTCGATGCACTAGAAGAGCTGATGATCCTTTAGGAACAATGCGAGATGTTATAATTATTAAAAACAGTTCTGCTCCATATACACCTGGAAGATGGGGAGATTATAGTGGTGTAAGTTGTGATCCTTCTGATGACAGAACATTTTGGATGCATGGAGAATATACACCTGGTGATAACATTTGGAATACATGGATTTCAAGATGTACAGCACCAAATAATCCACCATATGTATCTGATATTAAAGGACCAGCTTATGGAATACCAAATGTTGAATACATGTTCTGTTCCGTTGGTGTTGATCCTGAAATGGATAATATATATATTATGTGGGATTGGGGAGATGGAACAACCAGTGATTGGCTTGGACCATATAGTTCTGGTGAGAATATATGTGTTTATAACGCATGGTCTGACGAAGGGACATTTGATGTAAAAGTTAAGTTCAGGGACGACTTAGATTATGAAAGTGAATGGTCAGATCCAATAGTTATAATTATAGAAGCAGAACTCCCAGATATTCAATTTATAAAACCAAAAAATGCAATATATAGAAATAATGTTAAAATTATGCCATTTTTTTCTCCAATAATTATTGGGTATATTACTGTGAATGTATTTGTATCAGATGATATTTCCGGTGTAAAATTAGTTGAATTTTATCTCAATGATGTATTTCAGGAAAATGATACATTATTTCCATATACTTGGACATGGACAGAAATGAAATTTTTTAAACAGAAATTGGAAATTGTAGCCTATGATTATGCTGGGAATCAAAATAGAAGAGAACTAACTGTATGGAAGTTCTTTTAATCAAATTCTTTTTCTTATTTTAAATTTTTTTAATAATTTTAACAACGATTATATGTTTTTATCTGATAGTTGAAAAGTTTAAAATTGCTCCAGTCCCTCTAAGTCTTGCTTGCACCCGATCAATAAATTTTAATACTTCTGATAGTGGAACATTTTCTTTCCAGTTATATACAAAATCATGTTCACCAATGGTTGGTTTTAGGCCTAATTCAAAAAGTTTTTCAGAAATTATTGACGCCCTCTCTCCATCTGCACTAATATACACTTCTACATATGTTTTCATTTTATCATCCATTCCTCCATCATTTTTCAGATATAAATTTATTAATTATATTGTGAATAGATGAATCTTATAAATAAATTTTTTTGAGTAACGTAACTTACTATCTCATTTAATAATTTTTTTTCTGATTTTGTTAAATTTAACTCCGTCATTTTTTTGGTAAGAGGTGTCAATAGACTAGATAAGAGTTGTACAACAAGACGTTTAAAAGAAAAATTACAAAAAAGGTAGTGACCAGGTGATGAGAAAATGAGATCTAAAAAAGGTAGAAAAACTTTGAAAATATTAGAACCAAATATTGTTTTAACCCTTTTTATTCTAAGTTTATTTTCGATAGTAGTATTTTTCTCCTATCCTGTTTCTGCATGTCGATATTCAGTTGGAACATTTGAAAGTGATTATTCAACATCAAAAACCTCCTTTTGTGTAGGTGATACTGTTTTTGGAAAGGGAACTGCTGATGTGTATAGACTTTTAAAATTAAGAATCAAAGATCCAGAAGATAACATTGTACATTATTCAAATGAATCGTATTATGTTGTTAATTGTTCATATAAATTAAATGATTCAGCTCTAACAGGAAATTGGAAAATCCAACTCGGTATTTATAAATGTGGTTGGATGTGGTCTACATTATATAATAGGATTGCCTGTTTTTCTGTATATGATACAAACTTTACACTTACAATAGACATTAATGGAAGTGGAATTGTAACTAGAGATCCTGAGAAAGAAAGTTATAAATGTGGTGATATTGTTAATCTTACTGCAATTAGTGACTCTGGTTGGTGTTTTAGTCATTGGACTGGTGATATTCTTGGAAGCGATAATAACGTTGATATTTTAATGGATGGAGATAAAACAGTTACCGCTCATTTTATTCAAAATAAGTATAATTTAAATATATCCATTTTAGGAAGTGGAAATATTACAAAGGACCCTGATCAGTCTTATTATTTATATGGTTCAGTTGTTAATCTAACTGCAATTCCTGATTCAGATTATGTTTTTTATCATTGGACAGGTGATTTATCAGGAAATTCAAACCCAGTAATAATAACTGTAAATGATAACAAAAATATTACAGCTGTCTTCATCAAATCTTTTTATACTATTACTGTAAATGTAGATCCAATAGGTAGTGGAGTTGTAGAAATTGATCCGCCTGAACCATATTACAATGGAGATCTTGTAAATCTTACTGCGATTCCAAATTCGGGTAGATTTTTTGATCATTGGAGTGGTGATTTAATAGGTAGTAGTAATCCTACAACAATTGTAATGGATGGAAATAAAACAGTTACTGCTCATTTTATTGTTGAAAATTACAATTTATCTATTAATATCACTGGAAATGGTTGTGTAATAAAAGATCCTGATCAGGAAAATTATACTTATGCAACATTAGTTAATCTTTCCGCTGTTGCTGATTCAGATTGGATGTTTGATCATTGGAGTGGAGATCTTACGGGTAATGATAACCCTGTGAAAATAAATATGACAGATAATAAAAATATTACAGCTCATTTTATTATGTCTGAAAATAATGGCGGAAACGGGGGAGACAATGGTGGAGAAATTCCCAATGGGGGAAATCAAGGGCCAAGATCTGCAGGAATTAAAACAAATAAACCTCCAATTGCAAATGCTGGAGGACCATATTTTGGAATTGTTGATGAAAAAATAACTTTCAATGCATCTCTAAGTTATGACCCGGATTATTATATTTCCTCATGGCATTGGGACTTTGGAGATGGAACCCTAGGAGAGGGTGAGATAATTAATCACAGTTACTCAACTGCTGGAAATTATAGCGTTATTCTAACAGTTACTGATACTAAAGGAGCATTTAGTAATGATACAGCAGATGTATTTATTTCTGAGCCTAACCAACCTCCTTCAAATCTAAAAATCATAGGCACAACAGAAGGTATCAAAAATATAGAATATCTCTATTTTATTGTTTCAATAGATAACGATAATGATACAATTAAATATAGCATTGATTGGGATGATGGAAACACAACTGAAAGTAATTACATAACCTCAGGGAAGTACTTTTATGATACACATAAATGGTCTGAGATTGGCAATTATAAGTTGATTGTTACTGCAGATGATAATGAATCAATTTCTACAATAGAATTAGAAATAACTATCAATGAACCAGAAAATCCTGATATTCCTGAAGAAACCAATATTGCATTAATTATTCTTTTAATTTTTGCATTCATAATCCTATTGCTCTTGTTGCTTTATGCAAATAAACGAAGAAAAAAAGATCAAGAAAAAAACAATAATCAAAAATAAAATTATTTCTTTTTTTTTTTAATTTCCTCCATATAAATGGAAACATTTATATTTAATTTTATTATACAAATTTCAACTTATTTGGAGGAAAAAATATTAGAGATAAAATAATGATAGTAACTGGTTATATTATTGGATTGAGTTGCCTATTTCTCATTTCATACCGAACATTAATTGCTTTTTTTAGTGAAAGTAAGGCAGTAACTATTTATATCAATAGATTTAGTGAACAATTTATTGATATATTTGCCCTAATAATCTTATGGATTATTTGTTTAGTAGGTTTGATTTATTTAAGAAATATTCTAAAAAAAGAAAAACCATTAAAACAATCATATTATGAATATAATGTAAAACCGTTAATTGATCGAAATAAATTATTTTACGAAATAAATAATAATATAAGCACCGATATTAAAAAAAGTCAAATAATAAGCTTTCCCTCAGATTCTTCTGATGATGAATTTGAAAAAATAATTCAGCAATTCAGAAATAGTAAAGATAGGACATAATTTCATCATTCAAATTATCTATATTTTTGGTTGGGTAAAGGAAATGCGAGGTAGGAAAGGATGGGATGCTAAAAAAATTGAGTCCAAAAGACTCTTCTTCATATTTCCTTTACCCATAATTATAATATATTTTAATTATAAAAATATTTCTATTTTAATATTTTAACTTTATATCTTCAATTTTTTCCTTGATATAAAAATAATAATATCTATCCAATATTATTCCGTTTTAATAATAAAATTAAAACTATTGCAAAAAATGTAAAAATAAATTCAAAACCTGGCGTATCATATTTATTAACTGTCTGTTGAATGTTTTGAACTGTTACATTTATTATCTCAGTTTCAGAAAAACGTGAACCATCATAACATCTGGCAGAAATTGTATGGTTTCCATCGCTTAAAGTTTCAGTATTAATGTCAAAGGTCCAGTTATAAGTTCCATTGACTATTTTCCATTTATCAGAATCAATTTTTATTTGAACATTTTTAATTGTTCCTGTATTGGTAAAAGCTGTACCAGACAAGGTCAATGAACCTGAAAGCTTTGTATTTTCTTTTGGAAATGTTATAATTAAAATCGGTTTGGAAGAAATATTTAAATGCACAGGAGTAAACTCTTCATTTTCTGCTAAATAGTAATTTTTTTCAGAAAATATTGTTCGAACTCCATCCTTTGCACCTCCAATAGCAAAAATCTTATCGTTTATTGTACATGCTCCTAGACCATATCTAAAAGTGAGCATAGAACTCATATTATTCCACTGTTTGTTTAATGGATCATACTCAAAAACATAATTAACATGATTCATGGGATAACCGAGTCCTCCAATAATTAGGAATTTATCATTAATTGTTGCTATACCAAACCCTGTTAATTTCAAAGGAATTGAAGTCGATATTTCCCAAGTTTTTGTACTTGTTGAATATACCTCTACTGTATCTTCAGGAGGCCAAAGATCATCGCCTTTATTCCCACCGCATACAAAAATATTATCACCAATTGGTGCTACACCAACATGATGTCTTGGAGTTATCATAGGTGGAAGTATCTCCCAGGAATCATTTTTTGGATCATAAACTTCGTTTACATTTGAGGCATTATAAAGATAAAAACAACAATCGTTCCATATTAATCTTGCTCCACCAATTGCATAAATTTTATCATCAACGACGCATAAACCCAAACCGACTCTTGGAGTTGGCATAGATGTTTTAAATGAATAAGAGTCTTGTAACGTATCATAAGCAAGTACAGAATTTAAAACATTTCCAGGATAAATATAATCAAATTCTCCAGTTACTGTATGACATCCACCTATGATATAAATTATATTACCAATTGCACATATCCCAAATTCTGCCCTTCCATAGGGCATGGGTGTTTTTGTTTCCCAAAGACCGCTTAATGGATCATATGTCTCAACAGTACTTAAAAAACCACTTTTATTATAACCTCCAATTACATAGATTTTATTATTACATGAAACCACACCATGCCCGGCTCTTTCAGTTGGCATTGAAAGTTTGTTTGTCCATGTACCTTTTTCATCAAAAAAAGAACTCACTTTATAGATAGGATTAATCCCAAAACAAAAAAATATTATACCAAATATCAATAATTTTTTTAACAGAGTATATCTATTCATGGATTTATCTCATTGAAAAGCTGTATTTTGCTTAATTTATTTAAATATATTGCCAAAAATAGATAATATAAAAAAAGAATGAATATTAAAATATATATAAATTTTTAAAATTTTTATCTTAAAACAATTAGAAAAAAAATTAGAAAAATTAAATTACTCAAAATAAACCATACCTAAATTTAATAAAAGACTTATTTATAATTTCATAAAAACAGATTAATAATCGGCTACTTATTATTACAATTAAAACAGTAATATTCATATTTATATTATTATGTTCTGAATATTATTTTCTATTTTTAATAAATTACAGAAATCAACTATTATCCTATAAATTTATAAGTAACAATATATTATGTTATAATTACCAAGGTGAAATTATTAAAAATATAAAAATAACTATTATTATTATAATAATTGGAATGTTATTTCTTACATCGTTTTCTATTTTTGCAATAGCAAAAGAGTATAATGTCAATAATCAAATCGTTATGACATATAAATTTGACTTACCTTCAATAAGTAAAATTACTATCAATGGTGAATCCTATGATCAAGTAAATATGATGAATTCTCCAGGAGCAAATAATCCGGGGGAGCCAAATCTACCTTGCCATGGAGTAAATTTGCTACTTCCACAAGGATCAGAAGTAATTGATATTGAAGTAAATCCTGGAAACAGAATATATCTAGGTAATGGTTATAATGTTGAGCCAACTTTAGAACCCGTTAAACTTTCTGAGATACATCAAAAATTATATACATTAAAAGATGAAAATATATATCGTTCAAAAAATATTTTCCCAAAGTCGTTATTCAGAGTGATAGATACCTATTCTTTTAGAGGATATGATATTCTTGTCATAATGTTATATCCTGTCCAATACATCCCCTATTCAGGAGCTCTCTATTACTTTAATCAAATGACAATATCTGTAAAGATTATTGAGAATAATCAGATAAATCCATTATTTAGAGGCCTCAAAAAAGATGAAAATCTAGTTTCAAAGAAGATTGATAATCCCTTATGTATTGATACGTATAGAGAACCATTACTCAAATTTATTTCTTTAAGTGATATTGATCTTCTAATTATAACAACAAATGAATTTGAAAACAGTTTTTTACCATTAAAAAATGCACATGAAGCAAACGGCATGAAAACAGAGATCAAAACATTAAGTGATATTCGGTTGATTTCTGATCTGGTAACAGCAGAAGATATTAGAGAATATATTAAAGATAAATACATAAAAGATAATCTTGAATTTGTCCTTATAGGTGGAGATTATGATGTAATTCCAACAAAAGATCTTTGGGTTCAAGCTTGGAAGGATGGGGATCAAACCTTTATGCCATCTGATCTTTATTATGCCTGTTTAGATGGCCCATTTAATTTTGATGGTGATGAAAAATGGGGAGAACCTACTGATGGAGAGGACGGAGGTGATGTTGATCTCTATGCAGAGGTATATGTTGGTCGTGCATGTGTGGGTAATACTGATGAAGTTGACCATTTTGTTGAAAAAACAATAGCATATATGAATTCTGGTGGATACTCAAGTGGACAAGTGTTAATGGTTGGGGAACACTTATGGTCTGATCCAGATACTTGGGGTGGAAATTACATGGATGAATTGATTAATGGATCAAATCATAATCGTTATAAAACTATCGGGATTCCCTCAAATATTTACGATATTGAAACACTTTATGATCGGGATTGGCCTGATAATTATTGGCCAAAAACAGAAATAATTGACAGAATTAACGATAATACTCGGATAATTAATCATGATGGTCATGCATCATATGGATATAATATGAAAATGGTTAATAACGATGTAAATAGTTTGTCTAATAATGATCCTTGTTTTATCTATTCTCAAGGTTGTATGTCAGGAGGTTTTGACGATCCTCATGGATTTGATTGTATTGCAGAATATTTCACTGTAAAAACAGATAAGGCAGCCTTTGCAGTCATTATGAATGCACGCTATGGTTGGGGCGTAAAAGGAGGCACTAATGGTGCATCACAACGTTTTCATAGACAATTTTTTGATGCAATATTTGGAGAAAACATTACTGAAATCGGCAAGGCTAATCAGGATTCAAAAGAGGACAACCTACATCGTATTATTTATCCTTGTATTAGATGGTGCTATTATCAACTCAATTTATTTGGAGATCCAACACTTATATTTTATCAAAACAATAACCATAAACCAAATCAGCCAGATAGACCATCTGGAAAATTACTTGGATTACAACAGATAGATTATGAATTTATTACTAGTGCAACAGATCAAGATGGAGACCAACTTTATTATAGATGGGATTGGGGTGATGGTACTTTTAGCAAATGGCTTGGTCCATATAACTCAAGTGAATCGATTAGTATGGAACACTCCTGGACAAAAATGGGACTTTATAAAGTTAGAGTAAAAACACGAGATGAACATCTTGCACAAAGCGTATGGTCTGATTCTTTTCCAGTTATAATGCCTAAAAACAATTTATTAAAAAACTCGTTTACAAAAGGATTGTTTGAAAGATTTACAAATATTTACCAATTATTTAGATTAATGCAACAATTTTTAAACACCTAAAATAAACCATCTTCTTTGTTTTTACCAAAAACCTCAAATAATTTTTAATAACACCTCTGTTAATACCAAAAAGATATAATTATAATTGCTTTTGTTATATTTTTAAAAAGAGAGCGATAATTATTTAAATCACTCTATATATTACAAAATAATTATAAAAAAATCAGGGGGAGTAATTCAATATGCAAAAAAATTTGATAAAAAAAAGTTTAATAACATTTATAATAATTATTATCTTAGGGGGACTAATAGCTCCTATTATAAATGCAATAAATATCCAAAATAAAGAAATAATAACATCATGTTATGAAAAAGACCAGAAGATAGGAAATCTTAATGATTATATAAATATAGATGTTGCAGAAGCTTGGGAGTTTTTAACAGATACTAATAATGGTATTCAAATACCAATAGATGTTAGAACAAATAATGAGTGGAATGATGAACGTATTGATACTCCAATACCAGAAAATCCGAGACATTATTGTCTTGACTTACTTCAGGACCCAATAATGCTAGAGCAATTTGTGACATTGTATGACGGTATAGTTGTAATTATTTATTGTAAATCTGGTGGTCGAAGTGTAACAGCATCTCAAATTCTAATAAACAATGGATTTAATGGAACAGTATATAATATGGTTGGAGGAGTAAATGCATGGATTGATGCAGGTTATCCTATACTAAATGGTGGAATTACAAATATCTCAGTTGAAGAAGCATATGAGCTTTTAACAGATACTGCAAATGGCATTCAAACTCCTATTGATGTAAGAACTTTGGAGGAGTGGTTAAGTGGATTTATAGACACACCACCTCCTGAAAATGCAAGTCATCATCCCCTTTCGGATTTACAAGATGAAATAAAATTACAGGAATTTTTGGAATTATATGATGGTAGAGAGTTAGTTCTCTATTGTCACTCTGGAGTTAGAAGCCTTATGGCGGCTGAAATACTTGTTGAAAATGATTTTACAGGGACCATTTATAACATGCTTGGAGGTATAGTTGCTTGGAAAGCAGCAGGGTATCCAACTATAATTTTGGAACCTAAATTAGAGTGCACTGGATCACTACAATGGACAAACGTAGAACCTGACTCAACATTACAAACTAGTCTTTCAATTGAAAATATTGGGGATTCTGGTACTCTTCTTGATTGGCATATAGAATCATATCCAGAATGGGGAAATTGGATATTTGATCCTTTATATGGTAATGATCTTCCCACCGGAAATATAATTACAGTATATGTTAATTTAACAGCACCAGAAGATGGCGGAACAGAGTTTATTGACGAGGTAATAATTGTTAATAGTGAAAACTCAAGTGACTTTGTTTCCCTTCCGGTCTACCTTAAAACACCAAGAAGTAAAGAAATAATAAACAACTTTTTCTTGAGAATATTTAAGCTATTTTTAAATACATTTCCAATAATAAGATATCTACTAAAAATGTAAAAATTCTCAATAATAATTCCTATTTTTATTTTAATGTTTAAAATATCTTTGACCTGAAAATACCATTGTTAAGCCATGTTCATCAGCAGCTTGAATTACTTCATCATCTCGAATCGATCCACCGGGTTGGATAATTGCTTTTACACCTGCTTCAGCTGCAATATCTACTGCATCTCTAAATGGAAAAAATGCATCAGAAGCCATAGTTGAACCTTTGATATTTTCTTTACCTTTATGAGTTGCAATCCATGTTGCATCAACACGGGCGGTTTGTCCCCCTCCAATTCCCACTGTTCGTGAATTCTTTACAAAAACTACTGAATTTGATTTTATGTGTTTAACACATTTAACTGCAAATTCCATTGATTTAATTTCATCTTCTGTAGGTTTTTTCTTTGTAACAATCTTCCAATTATCTTTTGGAATAAGTTTCACGTCACGTTCTTGAGATAAAAATCCACCAACAATATTTCTATAAGCCAAACCTTTTCTTTGAATTTTTTTATCAAGTCCAATAAGTTTTAGAAGCCTTAGATTTTTCTTTTTACTAAAAATTTTTAATCCTTCATTACTAATATATGGTGCAATTATTACCTCTAAGAATATATTGGATAGTTCATTTGCAATATCCTTTTCTATTGTTCTATTAAATATAACAATTCCACCAAAAGGAGAATATGTATCTGTTGCATATGCATCCTTCCATGCTTGTAACAAATTATCTGATGAAGCAATACCACAGGGTGTTGCATGTTTTATTATAATGCAGGTTGGATCAGAAAATTCTTTTATTGCTTCAATTGCACAATCTCCATCAAGTATATTGTTATATGAAAGTTCTTTTCCCTGCATTTGAATGACATTTGTAATACAAGGTTCTGTGATTTCTGGTAAAGACTTATAAAAAGCTCCTTTTAGATGGGGATTTTCCCCATACCTAATTTCCTGTTTTTTTCTTAAAGCGATATTAATATTTTCGGGTAGTATTATATCGGTCCATTTATTCCTTAAATAAGTAGAAATTATTGCATCATATTGAGCTGTGTAAGAAAAAGCATCAATGGCAAGTTTTTCCCTTTCATTTAAACTTAAATCTCCTTTTTCTTTTAAAGATTTAATTACAGGTTGATATTGATTCTTGTTTGTTACAATAATTACACCTTTGTAATTTTTTGCTGCAGCACGAATTAATGTTGGGCCACCAATATCGATATTTTCAATTACCTCTTTTATAGTTACATCTTGTTTTTTAATTGTTTTTTCAAATGGATAAAGATTACAGACTAGTAGATCTATAGTTTTGATACCTTTTTTTCCTAAAGTTTGCATATGTTTATTGTTATCTCTTTTTGCAAGTATTCCTGCATGAATTATTGGGTGAAGTGTTTTTACTCTACCATCTAAAATTTCAGGAAAATTAGTAATATCTGAAACATCAGTTATTTTTATATCTGAATCTCTTAAAAAAGATGCTGTTCCCCCTGTTGAAAAAATTTCTATTCCAAGATTAGTAAGCTCTCTTGCAAAATCAGTAATGCCTCCCTTATCTGATAAAGTGATTAGAGCTCTTTTAACATTCATCACTCTTTCCTAAGGTGCATTAGAAAGAGCTTCATAAACGTTTGGGTTTTGTCAATTAATTATACAGTTTATTGGAAAGATTTGTATATTAACAAATTTTTTTTTAATTTTAATTATTATTTTTTCCGAATTTGTTTTTTATATTTACTATTTTACATTGATAAAAAAGTGAAATAAAAATTGTAAAAAATCTATCAAAATTTAATAATTTAATTATCTGATTTTATATCTTTTTAAAAAATATTAGTAGATAGAAAACATCTTTTTCTAAAAATTTGATATTTTGTAATAATTCTATATAAATAATTTAAATAGTTCTTATTTGATATGAATATGTGAAATATGGGGGAGGATCATGAAGAAAAATCAATTTAGAAAGACACTGGTTTTGGCAATTGTAATTATTTTTGTGGGTGTTTGTATGACACCTGGAATATTTGGTAGAAGTTTTAAAAGAGAATCAATTAAAGTTAATTTAGAAAGCGATAATCTGGAATTATCTTCTTGTACATTTTTTACTTTTGATAAAATAGGTTCAAAAGAGTGTAATGTTGAGTTGGAAGTTGAGGTTGCTGAAGATATTGCAGGTATGCTTGAGGTTTTAAAGTATAAGATTGTTTATGAACCTTTTTCCGAGGAAACAAGGATTTTGAAGTCTGATTTTGTTGATCTATTGGAGAATAATGGTTTGTTACCTGTGGGTATGTCCAGAAATAAGGTGCTTTCTTTATTGAATCCATCTTGGCTTAGTTGGTTTGAAAATTGGCCTGGTTTAGAGATGAAATTCTCAGTTCTTAAGAGTTTTATTAATGTCTTTAGTAAAATGGGTAATTTTCAGCGGTTTTTTGTTTCTCAGGAGGTTATTGAT
>CAYFVP010000091.1:0-4234 GCA_964346655.1 uncultured Thermoplasmatales archaeon | reverse complement strand
ATCAGGGTTCAGGCATGGGATGAGCATGGTGCTTGGGGTGATTGGAAGACATATCAAGTTAATTTTAAACCAAGAACAAGAACAGCTTTGGATTCTGTTTGGTTGAGATTTTTTGATATGTTTCCAATACTGCAAAAAATACTAAATTATATTTTTTAAAAATTGGGATTTTGGGTGCAAAGGGGACTAAGGGTGCAAAGCTGTCAAGGACTAATTGGTCAAATATATAAAACTTAGCACTTTATCTATGAAGGAACTTAAACAATTACTGGGTTCTAATGATAAAGGTAAAATTAAAGGTGAAAATCGTTATTAATTAATGATTGAATATATGAAAAAACAAACATATGGGTAGTATGATATTTATGGTACAAAAGAAAACACATCTGATAAGAATAAATGAAGCTGTTAAACAAGCCTTAGAACCATTAAGGCATCAGAAATTCGCTAAAGGTAAACTTTCTTATAACGCTTCGATATGTAAACTTTTGAATAAGGTTGATGAGGTTAAACGTGAACAATTATGTAAAGATTGGATTCAATCTGGTCAAATGAATGATCTGGAGAAACTACTTGAGGCATTAAAAAAGATATATGAAGCTAATTATAACCCTGATGATAGATTTAAACTAAGAGTAACTGTTTTTTAACAATAATCTTAGGGTTGTTTCAATATTTCGAGATAAAACCTTTTCAGATTATATATACCCCTCTCGTTACGTACTTCTCTCTCGATTGTTTACTCTCTTTTTAGATATATTATATTTTGTTTTTGTTTACATTATTGATATATTGTGGTATGGATTGTAATATTTAATAATATCCTAATATATATGGTAATACATATTCTAATAATATCCAGGGGGGGGTGTCTTATACAATTAATTTTTTCTTTATTATCAAAATCAAATACTAGATATGATAAAATAATTCAAAATTAAAAATTCAAAGACTACATACTTTGACTTAATTTATATGGTCAATTGTTAACATCATCATTTGTATATATCGTGATACACACAATTATACACATTGTGTATTGTGATACATATGATTGTATATATAGATTTGCATATCCCCCTCTCCCCCCCTTATATAATTAATTATTTCTTTATACTAAAATCAAATACTAGATATGATAAAGATTTGTTTCTGGTAAATTTAGAGAAGAACTTTTGGTTTATAATTTTGATTTTATTTTGATATATAAAAAATAAATTGGGGATTACCCCCCATTAATAACTTTATTATATTTTTTCTCCAATATTGTGATGTGTTGGTCGCACCAATTCTCAATGAATTTCGTTATCCTTTTCTTGACCATCTTTGAGTGTGTTAGTGCTTCATGTAATTCTTTTTCTACATATTCTTGCTCTGAAAGTTTTTTATCCTCATCAAGAACTGGCATATGTATTTGCCCATTTTCGTCATAAAGCCCACCGTCAAAGTCAGTTAGAATATTCTTTATGATGTGTTCAATTTCATTTAATCCCGACTCTGTTGTGGGATAACTTCCATTATGGGTGACAACATTACCAATGTCAGTGTTAAAATAGATTATTATTGGTAGCGTATCATCTAATTCTCTATCATCTATTTCTATCTTCATTTTTTTACTTCCTTTATAATTTTATTAGATACCTCCCTTTTTCTTCGGCTTTACTCTTTTCTCTATTTTTTATTTATCCATCACTTATAGTCTATTTCTAGCCTACACTAAGGTTCAAATTTTATCCGACTTCTTATCAAACCTCCCTTCAATTAGCATATAATGTATATTTGATGTATTATTTAAAAGTATCTACCTGATAAGCGTTAAATACTGATAATCTATTTAAGTAAAAGTTGTTTAATGATTACTCATGGTATTCGATAGAGTTCAAATCACTATACCAAAGCCTCTCCATGAAAAGTTAATCAAGATAGCAGAGGAACTTTACATGAGCAAAAGTGGAGTCATTCAGATGCTCATTAGGGATTATAAGCCTAAATAAATGAGAGACTGGAGACAAGATAAGAAATTAGGGAAAACAATCATATCCCCAGCATCCTTTAATTAATCACCATCTGCGATTAGTTTTTCTTTGATTGTTATGAACTTAGAGGCATTTTCTCCAACCATATTTACTACATTACCCTAATATAAAATGCTCACAAACAGATTACAGACACAAATACCTTAACTTTTTGTTACCACAATCGACTAACGAAAAGCCTAAATATTGGGTGGGATTGAGTCATCACTAATTATCGATACCATACAGTCATCGCATATCTCATCTGGATTGTCTGTCTCTTCAACCCCACATATCTTACAAATCATTTTCTCCTCTTATTATCTTAATTAAAGATGTAAGAAAAATTCTTATAATTTTCCGAATTTTCTCTTTCTTAGAAATCAAATCAGCTATTGGGGGACTAATTTTGTAATAAACAGAAACAAATCTCCGACCATAATATGTTTTATTAAGTGTGTTATCCCTCCATTCTCTTAAAATATCGATTTCTCTTACCATAGGTGTTCCATAAACTGCAGTTGCAATGAAACAATAAGATTTTTCTGGCTCTTGATAGAACCCAGAAGAAATCATAGGTATAGAAGTGGTAAATATTGCAGATTTAGTATATTTTTTTGAGTTCTTATGAAATTCTATAATAAATTTATCTCCAGTTGAAATGCTTGGTAGAATAGCTTTATCAAAAACAAAACAAGCTTCTACAGAGCATCCTGAATATATTTTTCCACCTGCGAAAAAACCAGTTAAGTGAGCGTTCGCTTCGACTTGTCTATTATCTGCGGTAATAATTATCGGCTTATTTAAAATAAGTTCTTGATGTTTATTTGTATTATTTTTTATATCAATATAAACCAAGTTTGCAGTGAAATTACCTTTCATAGGAACATCTTTTTCTATCTTTTTTATTATTATTTCAAAATCTTCTGCAGAGATATTTTTTTGGGTATTAAAAAATTCAAAATGGTCTTTACCCCCAAGATATGTTTTACAAATAAATTGATATAAATTACCCCAATCCCAAAGTTCAACACCTGTTTCCTGAGCTAGATGCTTTGCTTGGATGGTAAATGAAGAAGTAGTGATTATTAATGATTTTGAGCATTTATAGAATGCTTTACTTCCAAGTAACTGATTTATATCTTTAACCCCTACTTTTGTTGTAGGTGAATATCTTTTAACTTGAACTACTGTTTTTTGATTATCCTTATTTATGATAAGATCTGCACCATAATCACCACTATATTGAGTCTGCTTAACTTCATATTCATTATCTTTAAACAATTGTGCAATAAAATCTTCAAAATCGTTAGGATTGAAATCCTCGAATCTATTTCCCAAAGAGACCTTCAAAATATTCATTATATCTGTTTTTGAGAAATCCATAAAATGAAGATATAATTTAATTTATTAAAATGTTAGCTTAAATAAACCTCTTTAAAATAAAATCATCAATTAGTGAAAAAATAGAAAAAAAGGGGTATAGGGGTATTATTATTTTTATTTCTCTATATGTTTACGGATAGTAATAACATCATTACCAATTGCATCAACAAGTTTCCCAATCTCTGGTTTCTTTGCATTATTTTGAAGATAATCCCAACGTGCCTCTGGTGGCACCCAAAAAACATTATGCATCCTATACACATCAATATCCTCAGGATCATCCAAGCTCTCTGGATTTTTTAATTTGTTATATAGTTCAGTAAATGCATCAGATATATATTTAAGAAATATCAAACCTAGAACAACATGCTTATACTCTGCAGCATCCATATTACTACGAAGTTTATCTGCTGCAGTCCACATTTTTTGCTCAAAACCTAGATTTGCCCCATTTGAAGTTTTTTTAATCATACGTTCCTCTCCCAATAGGTATAAACAGATAATAATACGAACTTTCATAAATGTTTGTAAAAAAAATTAGGAAAAATGGTAGGATACTTTAATAAGCTTGTCTATTATCTGATCTTGGTTATAAGAAAAAGAGGTGAGAATAATATTAATTTAAAAATCAAGGGAGGAAAAAATGAAAAATATACTTTTTTTAACATATTTAATCTTATTAGGGATTTCTGTATGTTTTTATTTATTAGAAAATGTAATATATTTTTGGACAGCGATCTGGATAACATATCTCATTGTTAGTGTTTTAATTTTTTATTCAATCAGAAAGATTGCATTTAATAATCCTGATAAAATAAATGGGAGACCGTTTG
>CAYFVP010000090.1:0-2668 GCA_964346655.1 uncultured Thermoplasmatales archaeon | reverse complement strand
GCTTCGAGTGGGCGTCTAGGGGTGTTTAGCCATAGGTCAACACCTGACGTTATCATTTTCCCGATTCTTATGTCGTAATTGGGAATGAAGATGATTTTTACTTTGCCATATATTGTTTTCATGACTTCAAAGATCTTTTTGATAGCATCTTTTCCAGTTTTGTCTTTTGGATGTGCCTTACCCGCGTAAATTATCTGTATTGGTCCTGCTTTTTCAGCAATATGTATCAACCGAGTAGGGTCAGATATCAATAGATCCGGACGTTTATAAGCAGTTTGTCTCCTAGCAAATCCTATAGTGAAATCATCGTTATTCATATTGGCATTATATGTCCTATTGGCAAAATCAACGAGTTTTTTCTTCGCTGCCATATGGGCTTCCCATATCTCACGTTTGGATATGCCAAAGGCCGATCTCAGAATATAAGGATCGGAAGGCCATCCATGCATATGTTTATCAAATAATCTTTGAAATGGTTCTGAGACCCATGTAGGCGAGTGAACCCCATTGGTTATTGAATCTATAGAATATCCTGGAAACATTATTCTTGATACTTTAGCATGTTTTTTTGCGACACCGTTAACATAGTGACTGAAAAAAAGTGCAAGTCTGGTCATATTTAACCTATTTTCAAAGGCAATCTCATTTAGAATAGAATTCGGTAGTAATTCTCCTAACATAGATTTAGCAAAAGATAAATCAAATTGATCATGACCTGCAGCAACTGGTGTATGTGTTGTAAATATACATTGTTCTCGAACTTTTGAAATATCTTTTAATTGATCGAAAAGCTCAAGAGTTAAGAAAGCAGAATGTCCTTCGTTCATATGGAATTTATTTATTGTTTTATAACCTAGTGCCTGTAATCCACGGACTCCACCAATTCCAAGAACAATTTCTTGAGCAAGGCGATATTTGTTATCACCGCCATAAAGATATTTTGTAAGAGTTCTATCCCATTCCCCGTTTTCTTCAAGATTTGTATCGAGGAAAAAAACGGGAATAATGTAACCACTGATTCCCATAACTGGATAATACCAAATATGAACATTTACAGTTCTATCTTCAATTGTTACACTTGTTTTACTTGGAAGTAAAGTAAGAAAATCAGAAAAAGGAAAATCTATCGGCAGTTCAATTTGTTTTCCGTTTTCATCAATTTTTTGATAGAAATAACCTTTTTCAGATAACAATGTGACACTTACAGCAGGTATTTTTAGATCAGCGCAAGATTTGATTGTATCGCCTGTTAAAATACCAAGACCCCCGCTATAGGTAGGTATTCTTTCGTCTATCCCTATTTCCATTGAAAAAATGGCAATTTTTGGTTTACCCACAAGATCAGTTATACTTTGCATTTGTCCCATATGCTCAACCCTGTTTCATTCCATTATCTCATAATTCACTATAAACAAATTCTTTATAAATGCTCAAAGCTCTCTTGGCTACAATTTTCCAACTGAAAGTTTCAATCACTCTTTTACGTGCATTTTTACCCAACCATCTGCCTTTGTCTTCTAATTGAAAAATTTGTTTTACTCCCCAAGCAATGTCATTTGAATCAAAAGGATTTATATGGATACCACATTGATTTTCGCCATTAGGAATGATCTGTTCACGTAAACCACTTGTACCACGTGCTCCAACCACAGTGGGTTTAGCCATGGACATTGATTCAGTGCATACAATACCAAATGGCTCATAAAAAGATGGTAAAACGACACAGTCTGCAGCTGCATAGTGTTTGATACGTTCCTTTTCACTAATAAACTCGTTTCTAAAAATAACCTTATCCTTTATCCCAAGGTTTTCAGATATTGATTTAAGATCCAATTCCATATCACCAATTCCTAGGATGACAAGCTTTGTTTTTGGAAAATCCTTCAAAATAATTGGCATTGCTTTGATAAGATTATCAACACCCTTCACAGTTACCAGACGACCGATAAAAAATAACATGTTTTCATCATCATTGATACTATACCTTCTCCTAAGTTGTATTTTTTCTTCAGAAGATACTAGATTTGGATTATATTTATCTGGATCAACGCCATTCCAACAGACCCTTATCTTGCTTGAAGGAAAACCTAGTTTTTCAAGCTCATCTTTCATAGCATATGATACGGTTATTATACCATCTGCCACCTGTCCACCTTCAAACTCAATGTCTTTAATAGTGTGAGATCCTCTACCAACTGATCTACCAATCTCAGTTGAATGAACATGAAAGATCAAAGGATGAGAAAGCTCTTTTTTTACAATCATTCCACCAATTATTCCCAACCAATCATGTGCAACAATAATATCAAAAGATTTCCCTTCTTTTCTTGCAATTAGGTTAACAAGTTGTAAAGCTGAAATTGTATTGTAACTTATCACATCCGCGAAAAATTTGAAGTTTGACCCCCAAGAACGAAGCTCATAATCAGCAAAAAGATGAAATGCTGACGTTAGGTCAAGAGTTTTTGGCCGATAGACATCAATTCCATTCCATTTTTCATATGTCTTAAGTGAGTTATTATCATTTAATGAAAAAACAGTAACTTCGTTGCCAAAATAAACCTGTTTTTGAGTAATTTCAGATGCAAATGTACCAAGACCACCATATATGACTGGTGGAAACTCCCATGTAAAATGCGCAATTTTCAAGTTTTATTCTCCTTATAAT
>CAYFVP010000089.1:0-6582 GCA_964346655.1 uncultured Thermoplasmatales archaeon | reverse complement strand
ATTCAGAAGGATGAACTTATTCAACTGCATGCATTTTTACTTCAACTTAAAACAAATCTAGAGAATTTGGTGGGAAATAATAATCCACTAGTATTTTTATCGTATGAGAAACTAAATATCGGTCCGCATAAAATTCATAAATCCAAAGAAGAACATAAATTAACTATTTTTGAGCTGAGCAAGGGGATTGCAAACTTGTTGCTAGAGAATAATTGTTCTGTATTTCAAAGGATTTATGATGATTTAGAAAAAAGGTGTAAGCGGTTTAGAAAATAAAATCGTTGTTTTATCAACCAGTTTTTTTCTGGTGGAAACTACATCATCTTATTAGAGTTAAAAATATCGCAACAAACACCTTTAATAAAACTAATTAAAGCATTGCAAGAAAGTCTTTCCATGGCGTTGCTACTAATGTTTCAGTCGACGAATGCCCATAAGCACGAATGGTCATAGCAGCTTTCTCAACTTGCTCAGGATCATCCGACTCGACAATATCAATGACATCAAAGCGTCCCATAAGAGCAAAACTATCTTTCCAAACAACTCCAGGACACTCACTCTTAATTTTTCCAGAAACTGCACGAGCTAACTGTTTAAAATCCCTGGGGTCAGCAAATGCTTCAGACGAAAAACGACTAAGGATAACATATGTTGTCAAATATCTCACCTCCCGATCTAGATTATATCTGTGTTTTATTAATAAAGATTGGTTTTTTAAAGAAATAAATAATATTAAAGCTGTAGATTAAGGAGGAAAATAAGATGGAAAAGCCAAAAATTAAGGTAGGTCGTTATTATGAACTGAAATTAAATAAAGATCGGAAA
This sequence comes from uncultured Thermoplasmatales archaeon, assembly GCA_964346655.1. Taxonomy (GTDB): domain Archaea; phylum Thermoplasmatota; class E2; order DHVEG-1; family DHVEG-1; genus CAYFVP01. The sequence continues at coordinate 5,757 of CAYFVP010000089.1, read as the reverse complement.
ATAGCGTTTTCTGTATTATATGGTTTTGAACGAGGAAAAAATAAGAATGTGTATACCTTAATGATATACACAGATAAAAAGAATTTTGAATTTCCAATTGTAGAAGATTTATTTAATAAATGGGTAGAAGAAGGAAGAATTATGGAAATAACTAGTGATGAAGCATTAGTATATGCTTTATAACCATGTCGGGGTTGGTTTTTTAAAGCTAAAAGTAGGGATGATAAAAAAGAGTTGAAAAACGAGATCAAAAACCCTCAAGAACACCTACTAATGAATATTTATATAACTTGATTGTAGATAAGTTAAAAAATATCAGGGATTGGATTTATTTGGTTAAAAAAGAAAAACAGAAAATAGAAGAAACAATTAAATGCCCTAAATGCAGTAGTACACTTCTATCAAGAGATTACAGCAGAGGAGAACTTATTTGTAATGATTGTGGACTTGTTATCGAAGAGGATTTCATTGATCATGGGCCTGAATGGAGAGCATTTGACAGCGAGCAACGTGAAAAAAAAGCTCGTGTAGGAGCTCCGATGACTTACACCATTCATGATAAGGGTTTAAGCACGATGATTGGTTGGAAAAATCGCGATTCTTATGGTAAATCAATTCCGACTAGGAATCGTGCGCAATTATATAGGCTTAGGAAATGGCAACGCCAAATACGTATTGCAGATGGGACTGAGAGGAACCTGGCAATTGCTCTTTCTGCGCTTGACCGTATGACTTCAAGCATGGGTCTTCCACGAACTGTGAGGGAGACCGCAGCTATGATCTATAGGAAATCGGCATTAAAGAAGTTGGCCCGTGTTAGAAAAATAGAAGGTGTTACAGCTGCAGCATTATATGCTGCTTGTAGACAGTGCCATGTACCTAGGACGCTTGATGAAATAAGTAATGTAGCACAAATAAGAAGAAAAGAAATCGGGAAAACCTATCGTTTCCTCACTAAAGAACTGGAATTAAGACTAATGCCTACAATACCTCAGGATTATATTTCACGGTTCTGCAGTGAATTAAAACTTAGTAAAGATGTCCACGTTAAAACCATAGAAATATTAAAAACAGCAGCAGAAAAGGAACTCACTAGCGGACGTAGTCCAACAGGTATTGCAGCTGCCTCTCTCTATATTGCATCAGTTCTTTGTGGCGAACGAAGAACTCAACGAGAGATAGCAGAAGTGGCAGGTGTAACAGAAGTCACTATTCGAAATCGCTACAAGGAACTTGTAGAAAAACTAGATTTAGCGATAATCCTATAACGCTTATCGTTCTACCTATTTACTCTTCCCTTTAGTTGTTAAAAAAATTTCAATAGAAGATACGTTAGCAGTTCTGTTTTCCTCTTCAATAGCGATACTTTCAGTTCCGATTTTAATCTCCTTTAATTTTGCATCTTTGATAAATCTATTTCTCACAATTTCTGCAGTATCCACTGCCCTGCTTATAGCTCTGCCTCTAGCTTTTATTACTACTTCATCAGAACCTCTATTGAACTGTGTAACTACAGCCAGTACATAGCTCATCGGTGGTTTATTTCCAACATATATCACGTTTTCATCAGTTCTTCTTTTTTCTTTAGTTGTTTCTTTTTCTGTTGTTTCTTCTGCCAAAATATCATACATCCTTTTACACACATTTGATTGTGTTTGGCTTTAATCCAATTAGCAGATTACATCTTACCATATAAATGTTTTATTTAGAATAAATCCTGGGAGAGATATTGCTTCGTATTTAACAGTAAAAATTTACGCCGAGGGGGAGATATAGTTTCAAATTTACCAGTAAAAAATAATCGATTTCTCCTGTTACCTCAAAATTAAAACTTGGTGTTTTTCAATTTTTATTTCTTTTTGATTTTTTTAATATTTTGCTATATAACAAAGCAGCTACCTTTGTCTTTTCGCTGAGAATATCATCGAAAAAATCGTCGTAAATATCAAAGTTTTTTCTAAAACCTTCTTTTTTTTATTTAATGTAAAAATCTCTGATAAATATGTTAAAAATTAACATGGTATTAAGTAGTAAGTATTCAATTTTTAGTATCTAAACGCTTAGCCTCTTCTAATTTAAAATAAAAAACCAATATTTATTATATGATCATGATAGTAAACATAATCATAGCTTCTTCAAAATAATTTGGCCTAACACCAACATTCTCCGAAGGATCAACAGCCTTAACCATGTATACTAAAACGTCATGACCATCATCATAATAATTCATTATTTCATCAGCAGTAAGATTACCTCTATACAATTCACGGATATATGGCATATCCTTAACCGTAGACCAATTATCCTCCGTTAATCCCTTAACATAAAGTGTAACATTAATATCTTGCGGTAGAATACCACCTTTAGAAATCCCAACATCAAGTCGTTCATCACCAGGACCACCGATATCAAGACCATATTTTACAGTTAGATTTCTTTGGATTGTTTCGAAATAAATCCTAGGTATAATAGTATCAAATAAATCAATTAGAGGATAAATATCTTGATTTTGATCTTTACCTGAAATATTATATGGATTAATTCCACCATAATTTACCTTCCCTTGATCTACTATTCCATCAGAGCCTAAATGATCCTGTTCAGGGCCATAGTAGTCATCATAGGCACCTTCATATTCCTCATCAAAATCATCCCAATAATTACCACCTTCAGGATAACTATAATTCCAGATATTTCTACAATTATCAAAAGCCTGAACAGTATTATTAATGAAATTATTATGATAAATAATATTATTTTTAGCGTTAATATCAATATGTAATCCATAGTCCTGATTGTTTTCAAAAATATTTTTAATAATTATATTTTCAATACCGTATTCTTGGACAATTCCAGATTTAACATTTTCAAAATAATAGTTATTAGATATAATATTATGATCTGATTTTTGCAGATATGTACCATTAAAACATGACATTATATTATCAATCACATTGCTATAATATACGCCAATTAGATGATTACTATTATGACAATCTATAATTATGTTATTAGAAATTTCTACATTATTACAAGCTTCAATATATAAACCTTCACTTGCATTCTTAATGGTAAAACCATTAATTTTTATATTATCGGCAAATTCAATCCAGAAACAAATATCACTACCATCAGCATCAATAATTGTAATCTCTGGATCTTCACCAATAATATTCACAGATTTAGTAACATGAACTTGTTCTTTATACATATTCGGATTAACATAATATCCATTGAATACAACAATGGTTCCACTTTCGGAAACACAATCTACAGCATCCTGAATATATTTATAAGGAAAATCAAGTGTACCATTCCAAGGACCATCAGTGTTATCATCATCAACATACAAAATGTCCCTTAAAAATGGATTAACTTTAATTCCAGCTTGATTATTCAATTTAAAAGACTCATCAATCAAATTCAATGGGTCAATCTCAATAATAACAGATTTTTTACCAATTTCATTAGAAACATTCCAAGTCTCATATAAAGTAACATATCCAAGTGAATTAATCTGTGAAATATTTTGCTCACCAATAATGTTTTCATAACCAAAAGGATCAATAACTCTAAACTGAACAAAAACATCGCTGGCGTTGCTTCCACCGATATTAAGAATATCAGCAGTAATATTCACAACTTGATCTTCATTTGTTGGATTCTCAGGATCAATACTTATATTTAGGTGAGAAATTGCAAGATCAGGTTTATTAGGAAAAGCAGTTTTGCCAGAAATATCGAGAGCTGGATCACCTAGAAGATTATATTCAGGATTAGAACCACTTGTCTGATAAATTAAATAACTTATTATTTTTCCAAGTTGATATTCAAAATCTTCAAAATAAGTCTTCATAGAAAAATAAGAAAATTTAGGGTTACCACCTAATGTCGATGCACCATAGAAAGCAATAGCACCTCTACCTTTTGTATTAACAAAAAATTCACCAAAACAATTATAGGAATCTTGAAAAAGACCAGTTTTACATGCAACACTAATGACAACAGGCAATTTTCCATCGTTAGTTAAATCAGCGATGTCACTTGAATGCAACCCCATACCAGATTCCCAGCCACTAGTACCACCATGACCACAATAATGAACAAAAACAGTACCATTATTTATAGGATCAACGACATCAGAATCAGTAGAACCATATCTTTTAATTGCTTCAAAAACTTCATAACCACTATATTCTAGCAATATGTCCTTCATGAAATAATATTCATAAAATGGAGCCCATGTTCCCTCAGCTAGTAAAACTTTTTTATGCCAATCACCAGGAATAGGATTCTGTTCATATTGAATTGTTTTGTTACCCATAATATCAAGTTGAGAATAATTATCTACAGAGAATCGACCTATTAAAACATCAGGAAGGGAATCATTATCAAGACAAACAAACCATCTATCAGAAACATATGATCTGTTTTCATGATTTAAATCATTATGAGATGTAACAAATGGAGTATCACCAACAAGGAGAATATAACCTACATGTCCATCAGTCATATGAGGTGCTGTCCAATTATTATAGACATATTCAATAAAATTTTTAATCAGTGAATCATTATTTCCACCTATAAATGAATCATTAACATTAACAACTGCAACATCATAACTATTATATTGACTTCTCCAATAAGCCAGCTCATTTAATCTATTATTTTGTGTTCTACAAATATAATCTTGTCTTGCAGGGTTATAAAATTCATCAGAAGTAATAATGAGATAATCTGCCTTGTTAGTTGGAGAGGCAAGTTGTTTTGGATAGGTTACATTTCCATTTTGATTATTTGATGGTTCTTTATCATTTTTCTTATAATTTAATATTGATTTACTACAGATTTCTTTAAGTGGTCCAACATCATTTAATTCAAGGATTGTAGGTGAACTATATTTCAATTCTATTTTGACAGAGAAATAGGATTTAAGATGCTGTTTTTCAGGATTATAAATAAATGGATTAAATAATATTCTTACTACTCGTTGATCTCTAATATAAAAAATTTTTTCAATCTTAGCTAGAGGAGATGGGTAATAAATATTTTTTGAATAAAATATGTCATCGATATAGAATTCCTCTTCAATATATGAATAACCATCCTTAGTGGTTTTTTCAATACTTTTTGGAACAGGATAAATAAGATAATTATAGTATGATTTATAACTTGAACTTAAAATATTTAGATTGATATCAATCTCTTCTGGAATTGCAACTAATATTTCTTTTGTTGGTAACATTGGTTTACCAATTTCATTTGTATAACCATAATTTTTAATTGATAATTTATGAAAAGTTTTATCATCGATATCTTCAGGATTAAAATTAATGTCTTCCAGATTAATACAGTTTTCAATTATTATTCCATATTTATCAGATTTTATAATCTTTACCTCAGTCTCGTATGGTATAGGATATGGATCAGTATTAGGTAGTTCTTTCTTTGAATTAGCTTCTGATAATACTATTGAAGAAATTGATATTAATATTATCAGATATAGTACAGCGGCTTTAAATTTCATAAATGTTTTTTTCATTCTTTTCCTCTTCCAGTATTAAAAAAAAATTTCTGTATGTAAGATGTAAAAGTATAATATTAATTTTTCCGATAAGAAAATTAGTCTAATTTAAGGCTGTATCATTGTGTATCCTCCTAAACTTGTTTTAATGTAATAATAATCGATAGTGTCAGGATAAGATATTGTTTCGTATTTACCGGTAAAAAATACTCCGTTTCTCCTGTTACCTCGAA
>CAYFVP010000088.1:0-2235 GCA_964346655.1 uncultured Thermoplasmatales archaeon | reverse complement strand
AACGTCTTTACCTATGAATAGCTCTCCGCAGCAGTGAGGGTCACCATCGTACCATATCCACTTGTCTTCATTTAGACTAACGTAATCCATATCATGATGGTAAGTGTACTCTCCTTGTTTAACAACTGTTAGTGTATGTGGTTCAAATCCATACGCGTATATTTCTTCATTTATCATCTCGCTGTAACCTGTTATTAATTCAGGGTGCCAAGGGTTGTCGTATAAAGGATTTATCATTGTCATCTCATCGAACCCTGAAACCCAACCATCATTAGTGAAATATGTGTTAATTGTTGCTGCTGACACGTCACCATTTGCTAATACTGGTGTTGCTAATACCAATAAACCTACAATTGTTGCAATTATTTTATTCATATTATTTCACCATATTACTTTGGGTATTTAGTTTCCCTAGGAAAACCAAACCTTGCGGTGAACGCTGGTTTGTTATAGCGCCCCTCCTCGGCGCTTTAACTTTTTTTTAGAAAGTTATGCATATTCAAAATAAAATTAAAAAAATATTTAACATAGTCTGAGACAAAATATAAACAAATTTATTACATTAGTTATACAGAATTAGTACAAGTCATTTATTTATGGGAAATTAAATTTGGAAATTGAAAAATCGAACTTTGGAAAATTAAATGATGGTTTGGGGAAGTTAAAGGATGGTCTTTGAAAGTTGAATGATGGCATATTTAAAGAAAAGGATGATTCAAAATTTCCTGAAGAACACCAAGTACAATTAGGTGGTGGTAATGGTTGACATCTATCATCATCCTCAGTTATTATCTTTGTTGTACAATTATCCCATTGACATGTAGCATTACAAGAGTCATATTCTGGTGTTTCATAAGAAGTGTTATTGATGCAATAATAAATTGTAGTGTTTTCTGGTAAACATCTATCACCAACATCTCCTGGTTCACATTCTTCATTACAATTTACCACACCGTCCCCACAGTGAGCACAATTCAAACAATACAATTCATCATCAGGATCTCCACAAACCCAATCATCTTCTAAACATTCACAATTTTCATCACAGGTTCCATAACCATCTCTTGTACAATATACTCTATTAACATAATCGCACTTTTCAGTTGTTTGGGGACAATCTTCATCTTGGTCACATAAAGCACCGCATTGTCCTTCTACACATTGATATGTGAATGGATCATATGCACAACCACAAATTGAATTACAATCACCATATGCATCTCTTGTACCTAGTTTTGGACCTAAACATTCTTGTGTGGTCTGAAAACAGTAAGTATTGTCAGGTGTGTTCGGATATTCACATTGTTCTGAATCGTCTATAACTCCATTTCCACAAAATGGCTCTTCATAACAATCAAGATGGTCTTTATTGTAATTGTTTGCATTACCTGATGTAGAAAAGTATAAAATTGGGTTTTCTCCAAGAATAAAATCACCATAACTTTTAGGAATAGCCCAAGAAACAAACCAGTAACTTCCATTTGGATCTATTCGAGCATAAACACTTGTTGAACCATTCCAAATTGGGATTTCTGCTGGGTCATTAAAAATAGGGTCCCAATCTATTTCCGCTGCCTGCGGATCATTTTTCCAAATTTGAACTTTTTCGTCCTTACCATTAAGAGAGAAAAGATAGTCATAGTAATTGTCTCCTGTTTGTTCAACAACAACTACCCAATTGTGTTGAGTAAACATTCCTGCGCCGCCTTTTCCATTTGGGTTTCCCTCAACTCTTTCTCTTAAATAAAGATAGTTTTCATCTTCAGCATAATAAGCTGCTGGGTTAGAAGCATCACCAATTATATCAAGTTGTTTAGGACTTTCATCACTCGGGTCTGTATTACAATCTGGCGTTAACCACTCAGTTGGCCATACAGGAGAAGGTGGCTGTGCTTTAACCAAAATAGCTTGGAAAAAAATTAAAGATGTTATTAAAAAAATTATTAAAATTAAAATAGAATAGTTTTTTTTCATAATATTATTTATAAATTAAAAACTAATAATAAATATTGCGACAAAATTATGACAAGAAAATGACGACTAGCTACCAAATCTAAGACTCTTATTTATATTTGTTATTTTATCTAATTGTTTTTCTGAGAAAAAGTGACTTCTCATGCTTTTATAACATTCTAAAATCCAAGTGGGATAATTTAAATTCAAACCCCATATGCTTCTTCTAGTTTTATTTCCGTACTTCTGATGTTTTTTAACATCAATCAATTTCCATTCACT
>CAYFVP010000087.1:0-4788 GCA_964346655.1 uncultured Thermoplasmatales archaeon | reverse complement strand
CTGAGGATGGAACTATATATGCTGGTGATCGTAGTTATGGATATGGGAAATTATATGCTATAAATTCTAATGGTACCATAAAATGGAAATATCAAACTAATGGAGAAATGTATTCATCTTCTGTTATAGGGACCGATGGAACGATCTTTGTCGGAGATGGTAATAATTATATTAATGCTATAAATCCTAATGGAACACTTAAATGGAGATACAAAACAGGTTTTTTAGTGTATTCATCTCCTGCAATTGGTCCTGATGGAACAGTTTATTGTGGTAGTCATGATAATTATCTTTATGCACTTTATCCAAATAATGGCACATTGAAATGGAAGTATAAGACAGGACATTGGATAAGAACAAGCCCTTGTATCGGTGATGACGGCACGATTTATGTTGTTTCACTTGATAGTTATCTTCATGCAGTATATCCAAATGGTACTCGTAAATGGAGGACTAATGTTGGTGCTGGAACTTCTCCCACCATCGGTCAGGATGGAACAATTTATTGCGGTTGGGATAGACTTTATGCAGTAAATCCGATTGATGGTTCAATTAAATGGTCTTTTAATCCAGGTTCAGGTAGATGTATTGAGGGTGCAACACCATGTACTTCTGCTGATGGTACTATTTATTTTGGTACACGTATAGACCCATACTATGGTGGAGAGATAATCGCTGTTACTCCATATGGTACTGAGAAATGGCGTAAAATGATCGCTACTGAATGGTGTCAATTTGCACCTGTTATAGGTGAGGATGGGACGGTTTATATTGGGTCATCAACAATGGAAGAAACCCGGCCTGGCGCATTTAAATATGTCGGTTATCTTTATGCTTTTAATAAAATTGACCCTGATGCTCCATCAGCACCAAAAATAACAGGACCAACAAGGGGTAATTCAAAAACAGAAATTGATTACACTTTTAAATCAACATCACCACTTGGAAATGATGTATATTATTATATTGATTGGGGAGATGAAGACTGGAGAATTGATTGGTGGCTTGGACCTTATGGCTCTGGTAAAAACGCAGTTATCAGTCATATCTGGTCAAATCCTGGAACGTATACTATTAAATCAAGATGTAAGGATAGTGATAATCTTTGGAGTGATTGGAGTGAGTTTAAGGTTACTATTCCCCGGAATAGAGCATCTATTGGTTCTAATTGTTTGGGGTTTTTAGAACGTTTTCCAAATATATTCTCAATATTTCGACATCTATCTATATTACTATAGTCTATTTATCTCCTGTTTTTTATCTTTCAACCACTTTATTTTATTATAATAGAAAATTATTTATTTTTGTTACATTTGTTACATTAAATCGACCAAAAAATATAAATTAAAATATTATATTAACAAATTATAATTAAGGGAGGTAATGATAAGATGAAAGATAAAATATTTAGAAAATGTTTACTTTTAGGAATAATAATCCTTTTTTTTGGAGCTGGAATAATACAATGTATAGGTGGTAGTAAATTTTCAAATATTTTAAAATTCGAGAAAGAACCTATTTATCAAGAAGATTCTTATTTAGAGACGTTGACATTTTATCCAACAGATGATGCTTTTATTAAACATAGTAAACCAAACGCAAATTATGGCGATTTTGCAGAGTTACATGTTTGTAATGATTATGGTGGAGGGGGGAGTTCTGGTTTTGCTCAGGATTCGCTTATCAGGTTTGATATTTCATCTATATCTTCTGAATCAATTATTGTATCTGCAATGTTAAATCTCTATTATTTTAAATGGATTGATACTCAACCTAATGGTAGAACTATTAGGGCCTATAGAGCAAAAGATAATTGGAATGAAGATACAGTTACCTGGAATAATCAACCTGAATACGAACTTCAAATGTCAGCTTATGCACAAATACCAGTTTATTATGGATGGACAACATGGGATTTAACAGAGGAAGTACAAGAATTTGTCAATGATGAGAAGAGTAATTATGGATGGAAAATAACTGATAAAACATTCTGGGGGGACTATGATATTCCAGTTTCATATTTTTATTCAAAAGAAAATGAAAAATCAAGTCCATATCTTGAAATTGATCTTAATGATGCACCTCAAGGTCCTTTTATAGTGGGACCAACAACAGGATCACCTGGAATAGAATATGAATATTCATTTTATGCATTTGATCCCGAGGGACATGATGTATATTTCTGGATAAAGTGGGGTGATGACACTCAGGAATATTGGATTGGTCCTTATGAATCAGGTGAACAGGTAACTCTTAACCATACTTGGAATGAAGAAAACAATTACATTATTACCACTATAGCCAAAGACATTTATAACTTTGAAACTGACTGGCAATTTTTTGAAGTCATAATACCACGACATAGATTACTTACTAATCCAATATTATCACGGTTCTTTAATCAGTTTCCATTACTTCAGAGATTGTTAGATTTTATAAAATAAGGTTTTAAATTGGAAGTTATATTTATTCTTAAAAATGTAAGAACTAGCTTTTCTTTTTTGTTGTTAAAATTATTTCAATTGAAGATACATTTGAAGTTCCGCCTTCTTCTCTGGGTAATACTTCAGTTCCAATTTTGATCTCTTTTATTTTTGCATCTGTAATAAATCTATTCCTGACTATTTCTGCTGTATCTACAGCTCTTCCTATTGCTCTGCCTCGGGCTTTTATAATTACTTCATTTGTTCCTTGATTAAATATATTTACCACTGCAAGTACATAGCTCATTGATGGTTTATTTCCAACAAATATTGTGTTATCATCTTTAATTTCTTCTTTTGGCAAATTTCTCTCCCCCAATTTCAAAAGAGTTTATGGTATTAAATAATTTACTCATTGATATCACTTGGAATACATCTATATTTTATTTAATATTATCTAAACCTGTTAATATCCTGGTGTTTTGCGTTTTCGCCTGATTTCGGCTAAGTGCTTAAAAAGCTTTCGAGATAACTTTAAATACCAAATCGTAAAAAAGGCTCAAAACGCAAAAGTCCAGAATATCTTTTCATTTAATACTTTATATTAAGAGAAGGGAGACTTTGTTATAGCTATTATATATAAAATGTTGTGGGAGCTTGTTAAAAAGATGCACCTGTTAATGGCAGAGCAGGTGAAATGACAAAACCTGTCCCTGAGCTTATATATTGCTGTTGAAACATTACGATTTCTTTTTTTTAAAAACTTGGCAACAAAAGACATTGCTTTTTTGTTGGATTAATATAATTGCCTTTTTCTTTTATTTATTTATGATATCATATCCTCTTAAAGCCATAGGGTGTTCATTTCCCTTGACACTTTATGATTCTTTATAAGACGTAATTGCCAGTCAGCTTTTTTTTATGGATTTAGATTTTGATTGTTTAATTAAAGTATAAGTGGTATTTCGATCACCATCGTAGCTTTTGAATTTTTTATATTTCTTCATGCATCTTACTTCTAAAAAAGTGCTCCTTTTTGGTAACAACCTCCTATAAAATTATTATTTTTACATCCTAAATTATTTTGTCTCTATCATTTTTATAGTATAATTTTAATAGTTCGTCAAAGGACTAGAAATTATCTTAAAAAAATTAATGATTTAATCAATAAGTGCTAAGGGAACAAAAACAATTAAAAAAACCAACAATCATTTTTTTATATATTCCAAAATATCTGGTAAGACTTCCATGAACTCTTATTTCATGTGTTTCTACCAAAGATAGATATTTTTCTCCGATCTTTAGATAGTTTTTATCAGACAATCCAATTACAGCTTTTCCTTTATTTTTTAATATTTTTGAAAAGTTTGCAAATGCTCGTTCATATAGGTCCTCCATTTTTTCTCCTTTAGTTGTTGTAGATTTACCGTAAGGTAGATCGGTTGCAATTGCATCTACTTTTTTTAAATATGAGCCAATATCACCTATATCTGATTGATATAGCCTAAAATTTTTTATTTTATAATATTCTAAATTTTTTTTGCATCCTTCTATCATTTTTTCTTCGATATCGCTACCTAAAACTTTTACACCAATTAGACCTGCTTCAATGATTATTCCACCTGTCCCACAAAATGGATCTAATAATTTTTCCCCTCTTTTTATTGATGTTATATTTATTATTGCACGAGCAAGTTTTGGATGTAAGGAAATTGGTGAAAAAAATGGGCGATTTTGAACCTTTCTTTGTTCATATTGTCTTCTGTTAACCTCTGCAATTTTTATTCCAACATAAATTCTCAAATCTGTTATTAATGCTCTAATTTCAATATCTGGATTATTAAGAACTACATTTCTTTTTATTGTATAAACATCTGCTAATGCTTTTACAATTCTTTGGGAATTAATACTTTTTGATCGATTTTTATATTTAATAGCAATTGAACCTTCTCTAGAAATAATTGTCTTATTTGCATATTTTTTTATTTCTTTTATTAATGGTTTACATGAAAATAAAAACTCAGTAATATTATAGGTAAAAGATAACCTATTTGCTAATTTTTTAATTTTTATAATATTTTCATTTGTTTCAATAAGCAATGCATCCTCATTTGATTCAATAATTTCATAAGATACATCAATTGCCTCTAGGCATGCAAAGATTTCTGCTTTAGGTAAGGAAATATGCTCTTTACTAAGTTCAAATAGATATCTCATTTTTTCATTTTTGAAAATTATTTTGATTTTTTAAAGGTAGCCTTTATCAATATTGGTGTAATAAGGGTTGTTACAATTGTCATTATAATTGTAACTAATAAAAGATTATGTGCTGTTTTTCCAATAATTAGACCATGTGAAATTGATG
>CAYFVP010000086.1:0-56254 GCA_964346655.1 uncultured Thermoplasmatales archaeon | reverse complement strand
CGTCTCTCCGCATCCTGGTGGTGCAGCAGCTGCCAAGGGTGGGGTTGTTCGCCCATTAAAGCGGATCGTGAGATGGGTTTAGACCGTCGTGAGACAGGTTTGTTGCTATCTTCTAGAAGTGTTGATGCTTGAAGGGAAAGACCCTTTAGTACGAGAGGAACAGGGGTCTGCAGCCACTAGTTTACCAGTTGTCTGACAAGGCAATGCTGGGCAGCCACGCTGTAAGGGATAAATGCTGAAAGCATCTAAGCATGAAGCCTACCCTAAAACGAGGCATCATAGAGCTCGAATAGAAGATTCGTTTGATAGGGCTAGGGTGTAAGCACGAAGCTTCGGCGACGTGTTCAGCCCGTAGCTACTAACCGCTCATTTGCTGGCTCAATCGTTAGACAGGTTGTGTATGTAATACATTTAACAGTAAAAAATGGTTTGACGGCCAAAGCGGCGGGGAAACACCCGGTCTCATCTCGAACCCGGTAGTTAAGCCCACCTGCGTAATCCTATTAACCATGATGCGAGAGCTCATGGGAAGATTACCCTCTCAAGAGGGCTTGAACATTTGAGCTAGGTGAAGAGCCCTGGTTGATTCCTTCGGGAGCCTTCTGGGGTAAGCTTCACTGTTTGAAACTCATTTGCTCTCGGTACGCTGTCAAACCATTCTTACATTTATATAAAGCTTATTTTTTTCCAAATAAAATACAACATGTTTTGAATTCATTTGATTGTATTAGCTTAATTTTATATCCTTTATTTTCAAAAAAATTCTTTGCCTCAAAAATATTCCAATTCAAAAAGGATTTTGATTCAAAAAATATTATCTTTCCATTTTTTTTCAATACTCTGTCAATTTCATGAAAAACAGCTGGTCTTTTATTTTTACCTATGCAATATAATAGCTGACTTGATACTATTATATCAAAATATTCATCTTTAAACTTAAGTGGATTTGTAATATCAGATTCAATAAATTTGCATTTTTTTTCTACGTTTTCAATTCTTGCATTTTTTTTAGCATTTTTTAATGTATTTCCAATGAAATTGGTTTTAATTGTTGTGGCAAGCTGTGTTTTTAAATTGTCACTTTTAATAGAGTATTTATCTAAACCTATAATAATTCCGTTTTTTAGATTTTTTGTAAGTCCTATTGCTAAAAAACCAGAACCTGTGCCAATATCTAAAACATTTTCATCACCTTTTAAATCGGCTAATTCAATAAATTGATTTAATAGCGTTTTACGTTTTTTTAAAAATTGTATTTTAAATTGTATTACAAAAAAATAAATATATAATGAAAAAACGAAAATAGAAATAAAAAATACAAAATAAACTGGGAATCCAGTTATAATCAATCCAAAAAGAATTATTGTTATTAATAGAAGAAAAAAAGCTCGGAAAAAAATATATGATAATGGAAATCCATAGTTAGTTAGGTTTTTCATATTTGATATCTATATTTAACTTTTAGATTTTAAATTTATATAAAAAATCAGTTTTTGCCGTAATTAATTATTTTTTTTGTTTGCATGCATTGATATTAATTTTATTTTTCTCCAAATAAATAAAGGGATTGTTTGTTAAAAAACTCTTAATCCCTTTATTACTACTGCATTTTTTAAAAGAATAAATTTCAGAACATTCATTTCCGGATTTTCCTATTTTTGCACCCCATTTTCTTTTATAGTTAAATAAACCGTCGTTCACAAAAGATCTACAAGATCCTAAGTCAATAAGTTTTGCACCGTTTTCTTTTGAATGTTTTATTAAATAATAATATGAAGCTGCAATTACACCGCGTTTTACATATTCAAACTTTCCTTCTACAATGCCTGCATAAGTTGCAGTTACCTTTTTATTCTTTTTTATAAAAAGTCCTCCAAATATATATTCATTCTTATATTTGATAAATAAAATTTTACTTCCCTGTTCAAATAAAATTTTCATAGTATAAAAATTTGAAAAAATATCTGTTTCAGGAAATCTCCATGAAACATATGGAACATACATTTTGTTATAAAAAAAATCTAGTTTTTTGATATCTTGAGAGACTTCATAGGTGTAACCTAATTTTTTTATTTTTTTGATATCTTCTTTGGCACTTCTTGATAAATTATCATAAAAATTTTCAAGTGGCTCTGAAATATCAAGTATCATTCTAACCCATTCAGGAATAATTGTAAATCCTTTTTTTTCTAAGAAGCCAGAATAAAACCTATCGCATTTAATAAAAATTGCGTCTATATCAGATTGTATTTGGTTGATAATTTTTTTTTTGTTTAAAAAATTAATTCTAAATTTTTCTTCAATTTTAGGTTTTTGAAAATATATCAAGTCCATAATATGATATGATGGGTATTTTGTGCTAATAAATAAGAGTTTAAGATTTTTTTTACTGTGTTTCTCTTTACCGCTGATTAAATATCCTTTTAGAGAGGCATGGCTTAAAACAAAAAAAAATCTTGAAAACCAAATTACTACATTTTCTATTACTGTAAACATTTTTTTTCTGATTTGTCTAGGTAAATGGCAGCAAGCATCTGTAATTTTTTTTACCAGTTTGTAGCTGATTGTATCTTCATTATCAATCAACCACCATGGTTTTGAAATATTTTCTAATAATGATATCTTATTTTCATTTTTCATTTTTTCAAGAATTTTTGAGTATTATTATTAATCAAAATATTGTTAAAAAAATTAATGTTAAATATTTAATCTCAAATTTTTGAGTATTTTAAATAAGTTAAACATGATTTGAAATATATAATTATTATAAATCTGTAATTCAATATTTCTTGGGATTATAAGTTTATGGGTGACCCAATTAGTTATTGCACCGTATTCATCTTTGGCTCTTGCTCTAATTTTATATATTCCTATTCTCTCCCAATAATAAAGTAAATTTTTTTTATCATATGATGCAAGAGGTCCAACCCATTGGTTAAATGCGCCATCTGCCATGTCTATATAGATATAAATATAATCTCCATCGGGATCTGCTGAAACAAAATCATAAGAATATGCTGTATTAGGTTTTCCTGTACTTGGACCGGTTATTATAGGTAAAATAGGTAAATGATTTATGCCAGAATCCCAGCTGCTTTCGTCCATGAATGGACAGAGATCTTTTCCAGAATTATAGGAGTATGGACTATCTCCTATTCCATCGTTATTTTCATCGTTGCCTGTGTAATCCTCCCAGAAATTACCATAAAATCTATTTTCAAATGTATCAAGAGTGTGTAATGTGTTATTTACAAAATTATTTTTATTTATGATATTCTCAATTGGATTATTATTTCCAAATATTTCTGTTTTAATTCCAAAATTATTTTCTGTTATTGTATTATTTTTAATAATATTCATCTGGGAATATATCTTTAATCCTGCATCATTTTGAGAATTTCCACTGTTTTTGATTGTGAATCCTGAAATTGTTACTTCGTCGTATATCTCTATTATATCTCCGTTATCATTGCCAATTATTTTTGTTGTATGTTTGTCTTCACCTATTAAATTTAAGGGTTTATCTATAGCTAAATTTTCATAATAAGTTCCGTTGTATACAAATACTGTTCCACTATCTGCAACAGCATCTATTCCGTCTGTAATATTATTAAAATGCGTTACTCCCCATCCTTGTGTATTTTCATCATAGTTATCATCTACAAATACTTGGTCAATTATTGGTATTTCATTTCTAACATCAAATAATGGAGTTTCAGGATCACCAAGAAGATAAACTGTATAATAACACCATCGATATAGTAATTCATTTTCTGCGTCATTTAAAAAATGATATTTTGATTTGGTTACAAATTCTCCCAATCGCTCAGTTCCATTTTGAAAAATTTCATAAAATTGTTGTTCAATAAATTCACCTGAATATTTATGAGCATTGTCCTCTGATGTTACTCCATAAAAAGAATTAAAGATACATGCAGATGGTCCTATATTAGGATATAAGAGCATATTTTCAGCGAGACAGTCATGGTTAAGTCCAAAGTTACCGGTATTACATGAAATTGAGATATGAACTGGATAAAAGGTGTTATTAAGGTTTTTAATATCTTCATATGTAAATGTAACATCACCAGTTATTCTTCTTTGCATATAGTAGTATGAAGCTCCGCCGCTTCCAATATGCAATACTATTAATTTGTCTGGATCTTGCCAATGTCTAGCGTAATTAATTGGATTAATATTTGTATAGATTTGGTATAATTTATATACAACATAATGCTCGGGAACATGTTCATAACATGCTTCTGGTATAACTGAAGAATCAGGATTGTTGGTCGGATTAAGACCTGCTTGATGAAATAACATATTTTCTGGTTTTTCAGAGGTTTCAAAACTTATTACCTTATCAACAAAAGTTTTTACATCTCTTTTATCATCAACTGGTGCTCGACCAATATATAACTCTGCTATAAAATCTGCTTCCTCATCAACTGAATAATTACTTGCTTCGCCAAAAAATTCATCGAAATCATCATTCCATGTTCCGTTAAGAGCAGCAAAATATAAATCTGATCTGATATTAGCAAATGTCCAAATATGTGTGGCCCCTGAATACCAATATGTTTCATTAATTCGGAGTTTTCTCTCAGGAATTATTTGGACATCTCCGCCAAGTAATACATACTTGGTTTCCCATTCATCATAAGCAAATCTAAGAAAATTACGTATGCTTGTTGGAGTATCATTAAACCTACTAAAATTAGTTGAAACTTCCTTACCATCGGAAATCCAATGGTTTCCATTTGATGCATTTGTTGCATCTCCATATTTTCCATTTACTTTAAAATCTGGATTATTCAAAATATCCTCAATTGTAACAATCGTAGAGTTTAGATATTGTGATTTATGTTGAATTAGACGTTGAAAATCACTATTTTTCAAATATTCGTTAGTGATGATAACATATTCGTAGTTATCATTTGATGAAAAATTCTTTTGATAATTTTTTTGATTTTCATTTTTTGATATTGTAAGACTTGCATTAATACAAAAGGGAAGGCTGGTAAAAATTAATATACCAACTACTCCTAATATTATGAATTTTTTTGATAGGTTTTTCATGTTATTCCCCCAAATCTCACAAATCAAACTAAATAATATATTCCTTATAACTTATAAATATTGTGCATAGGAAAAATTAATACATTTTTATACAATTTATTGGTATTTAATTATGAATTTTTGTGTAAGATTTATGTTTAAAACAATAAAGACAATGATAAGTAGATGTCAGGTGTTATTCTTCAGGAATATATCTCATTTTATGAAGTTGAGGATCATGAACATAACTAAAATTTTTTATTGAATCTGGAAATTCAATTGTTAATTTATCCATAATTTGATGAAATTCATTAAGATTTTTTACCCAAAAATCAAGTTCTAAATCATAATAACCTATCGATTTATCTATCATTATCAAGTGAGGATCTAGTCTTATAAAGCGAATGATCCGTCCTCTGTCATTATAGTTATTTAAATTGATATTGACTTTATAAAACTGGTATCCTAGTTTACTATAGTCGATATTAACTCTAAACCCTTGTATTACATCTAATTTAATTAGTCTTTTAATCCTATTTTTTACTGTATCAGCAGTTGAATTAATTTTTTTTGCTATTTCCACTGTCGGGATTCTTGCATCTTTTGCCAGTATCTCTAATATTTGGAAATCTAAATCATCAGTTTTTACTTCTCTTCCACCACCTGTGATTTCATGGATCTCTCTATCTTGATTCTCATATCTATCTACAATAAAAGAATGTCTAAATAGATGCAATTGAACATAGTTACAAAATATCTGATCCTTGAAATATTGTCTATATTTTTTTAAAGTTTCTTCCCAGAAATTATGAAAGTCATGTATATCTTTAACCCACATTACAATTGCTAAATCATAGCTACCTTCAAAGGTTCCAACCCACCATGTATATTTATTTGTTACAAAATAATTAACTATTTCAGATCTAATTGTGGGAGTAATATTTTGTAAAACCAAATAAACTCTAAAGCTACTATATCCTAATTTAAATGAGTCAATTACTGTATAATAAAAACTGATTATACCTAGCTTTTCTAACCTTTTAATTCTATAAAGTACTACATTTTTATGTAAACCAACCTTTTTCCCAATTTTTGATATAGATTGCCTTGAATCATAATCAAGCTGGTATAGAATTTTTCTATCTTTCAAATCAACTTTTGACATTATATTGTTCATAATAAGTTTTAATTTTATAAATTTTCCTACTTTGCACAAATTTTCAATAAAAAATATTAAAAAAGTCCATTATTATAGTTATATTATAAATATTATCTATCACCGTAAAAAGTATATAGTATAATTAACAAATATATATTGTAAATTAAAAGGGTGATTTAAAGGCATTATTCATAAAGGAAGAGGTGAATTTTAAATGAAAAAAGGATTAGTCTTATTGGTCGTAATTAGTGTGATCTTTGTTAGCATATCAGTTGATGCTGTCTCTGTAAAAGGAGATATTAAAACTTGTTCAGAAGATAAGATTTATCCTATAAATAAACCAACAGAATCATATGAAGTAAATGCTAAAGTTTTAAAAAATATCAAAAATGAAGTTGTAAAATATTTAAATTCAGAAGAATATGAAACCATTAATTCTTATGTACCTAGAAGAACGGTAAAAAAAATTGAATACCCCTGGCAGAAAGGTTCGCGTCCAATTGGTGATTTTATCGATTGGATTATACATGTAGTATATCAAGAACAAGGTGGCCTTGAAAAACATTTTTATGAAGAAATTAACATTAATCCAAAAGATTTTAGAGATCGATTTCTTGAACATCGCTGGCATACAGTAGATCGTTACTTTGATACAAATGAAGATGGTGAGGATGATTTAGAGGTCCGTCTTGGAATAATAGCCTCTCAAATAACAAATTTTAAAGAAGGACTTACTAATGTTAAGTCTATTAGGACTTTACTTGATGTAGATACTGCTGAGATAAGTGACAGATATGCAAAACTTGAAGTTTATTCGGAATTAAAACTTAATTATGGCCTTATAATTGGAAGAGGTAGAAGTCATGACAGATCTATATTTGCTAATAAATTTAGTAACATTTTAAATAGATTCTTTGAAAAATTAAAACCATTTTTTACAAATGTTGATTTTTTCTTATTTAAAACACTTAGAAATTTGATATATAATAGGTTTTCAGAAAAAAATTCTGAAAAGATAGATAATCCTACCTATAACACAAATGCAGCGGATTATGATTGGTTAGCCATAGGCCTGGGAGTATGTTCACCTTTAGGTGAAAAGATACCCATTGATTTTGAAAAAGGATTTCAAGTCGCAAAAGAAAATATCTTTAAACCAATTATTTTTGAACATGAGTTATCTCAGGTACGTTCACAGGATCCACTCAGTCTAAAATTTGGTTTTGAATCATACCGTCAAGGACAACAAAATCCTGAGAAGCAGATAGCTTTTGAAATTATATTTGATCCAGCAATATACATCAGAACTCAATTTATTCCAATTAGTGGTTATATTTATTACTATTTTAACCAAGATAGTGCAAATAGCCAAGAACCACGTTTAACTTTTACTTCAAATGGTTTTGGAATAAATGATGTAGAATTATCTTTAATTTTTGATAATTCACATCCGATCGCGCAATCTGGAAATTGGATGAGTTTTGATATTAAGTGGTTAGGTTTTGACTATAAAGCAAACAAAAAACACTCTGTAAATATTCTTTTAACTTCACCAAGTTTTTCTTCAAAATTAAAATTGAAAGGTTTACCTACAGATATCAGTTGTGAGTTTGATACTGATCTCAGCTTTCAATTTCAACAAGGTCAATTACTTGATGTTAAAGGAACAGGCAGCTTGAAACTGGATATGAATAGTGATATGGATGATGCAATACTATATTATCCTGAATTAAGCGCTAATGAACCAAAAGTTGAGTTTGTCAAGGTTTCAGGTATTCCAAAATCTCAAGCTCTAAGTGCCAAAACAGAGTTATACATAAAAAATGGTTCTATGACAACGCTTAGAGGTAAAGGTTATGTTGATCTGACTATGAGTAGCTCATTAAACAGCATAAAAACTTTTTATAGAAAAGCAGATCCAGCAGATCCAGATGTACTGTTTATAAATGTTCCATATGGCCTACCCGCTACTCAGAGAATTGGTGCAGAAGCAGAATTATATATTGATCTTGATGACTTTTCAAACATTAATAATTACGTTTTTGCAAGAGGTTACAGAACTGCAAGTGGAAATATCCAGGAGATAAGTGGACACCTTCCAGGTGAAATAGAACCAATTATTAGTATTACAGAAATTCCATCAAATACTGAAGGCAGAGGTAAACTTGAATGGAACAAACTCAAAGGATATGCGTATGCTGTAAGATCTACTTCAGGTGGTCCAGATCCTCTTGATGTAAATATTGACCTAGGAACATTTAATCTAAAAAATCATTTTGAACTTAGAAATGGACACCTTGATTTAAAATTCCATTTAGCTGAAGATGGATACTTTTTCTTTGATACATCAAGTAATATGGTCGCTGATAACCTAAAAGTTACAGATACCTCTACTGGTGATCAACTTAAAATTAGTGCTGACAATGTTGATGCAGATAATTTACTAGTAGACTGGAACCTCGATCTTAATGAAGAACCAATACAAGTGGAAGAATTAGCGTTTAGCGGTGCCTTATCCTTACTCAAAAACTTTAAACTCGAAGCAACTTATGAAGGTGAATATTTAAATTTTGATATGGATTGGGCAATTGGCGAATCTGGTGCGGTATCCTTTGATTTAAATCAAGACGAACCTATTGAAATAATAGTCGATGATCTTTTCCCTGATAATCCAACATACGATTTAGGTGGCGGTGTAATAATTAGTCAAGATTTTCATTTTGATATTAAATGGAATTGGATTCGAGGTGAGGAAACAGGAGAACGTGGCTATTTTAAAATAAATGAGGATACAAACGAACCTAATTTTGATTGGATTGGTATAACCTTCAAATATACACCATCTGGTTATGATGAGCCGCAATATGGAGTTGAAGTTGGTGGATATGACGTCGGAATAATTGTCTGGATGGAATGGTATTGGGTCAATTATTTTCCATGGCTAAAAATTTGGTGGTATACACATATTTCAGGTGATTTCTACCTTCATCTATTATGGCAAGGAGATTGGTATTATAATGTTGATGAATAATAAAGGAGGAAGTATTTGATATGGAGGTGAAAAAATTGAAAAAACAAAATTTAAATAAAGATTTTGTAAGGCTAGTGGTAATTGCTATATTTGTTATATTTTTGACAACATCTGCAAATTCTGCATTTATTAGTAATACTACTAAAATCAAGGATTTTTATACACCTCCATTTGAATTATTAGGTGATAATTATTATGTATGGAAAGATGATTTTAATAATGAACAAAAAATCGATATAACCAAATCCTGGGGATATGTGGTAGAAGGAGGGGTAGCTAAAATGAAAAATACATATTCTGTATGGACAGATCCCTCTTGGGAAAAGTTGAAACCAATTAGTGTTACTAATTCAGGTGGTGCATTAACTGATTTTGCATTAAATTTCATAGTTGAATATGATTCAGATATGCAACCTGATTATGATGATATAAGGTTTAAACATGAAAACACTCCAACAAATTTCTTAGATTATTGGATAGAATCTTATGACTCAACTGAGGCGAGTGTTTGGGTTAAAATTCCAAATCTCCCATCTGGTTCTAGTAAAATGTATCTGTTTTATAGCAATCCAGATGCAAATAGTGAAAGTGACTTTGGGGAAGTATTTGATGATTGGGAAGAAAAATGGGCTAATGACGAGATGTTATCAGCATGTGATCCAAATTGGGAAGGTGTATGGGATCCTGATATCTCTTATACTAATAATCAGTTCTTAGTTGCTTGGGAGGAAGGTGAAGCTTATTATGGATTTCCTTATAATAAAGGTTATAAACAGGAAATAAGGGCTTCAATGTTTTCTCCAGATGGAACAGAAACCGTTCATGATAAACTTATTTATTCAGATAAAAATAGTTATACATATTTCCGAAATGAGGACCCATCTATTGCCAATAACGGTGGAAGTAAATTTGCTGTTGCATGGGAACACTGGGCGCCTACTAATAGCCCATACAGTCCACAACCTATAACTACAATGGATATTTATGCAAGAACAGTTCAAAAAAGCGGATCAAGCTTTGATCTTGGCTCTTTGGTAAAAATATGTGAAGCATCCAATTGTCAAGCAGATCCAGTTGTTGTTTATGATTCAGAAAATAACCATTTTATTGTTATATGGGAAGATGCTCGCTCGGGAACATCTGAATATGATATCTGGGGAACAGTTTGCGATGAAAATTTAAATGTTATATCAGAAAAGATTATTTGTGGTGACTCTCTTTCTCAGTGTGAACCATGGGCTGCTTATGATCCAATAAATTCACAGATATTTGTTGTTTGGGAAGAAGGTGTTGGCCCTGCGAATGGTCCTTTTAAAATAATGGGCGGTATCTTTGATGATAGTCTTAATGCAATTTCACAGTTTACTGTTGCAGCTCCAGATAATTATCCTAATGATGATATTGACTATAATTTTCCATGTGTTGAGTTTGACGAAGATAGTGAAAGATATTTGGTAACTTGGAACGATGGCGATATTTCTGATAATGACTGGTGGGGTGATATATGGGGAAAAATTTATGATGAATCTGGAAATATAAAGGTAAATCAGTTTTTAATAAAAAGTGGTGAATATGTTAGAACCGAGATTGTTCCTTATTTAACTGATTCCTTTTTTGTGTCTTATGATAATAATTACAAAATCTATGGAAGATTAGTTACATATGAAGGTGATTTATTAGGTGATGATATAAAACTATCTGCAGGACCTGCAGCTCATGCTGACTGGGCTAGTATGGCAACTGATGGCTCAAAGATATTTGTAACATGGGAAGACCTCCGAATTGAAAAACCACAAATCTTTGATGATTATTATCCTGATGCCTTTGGAAATATTTGGAACCTTAATATTCCTGATGGTTCTGATATATCAATTACCTGGGGCCAAGAAAAAGAAATAATTCTTGAAGCACAAATAACATCCAAAGAAATTGAACCCTCAAACTTGAATAATTGGCATATGTTTGAGGTTGGTTATGCTGGTACTATCACTTTTGACATTCTAGATGCAACAGCAACAAACATTCTTATTGAAAATGCAAGCGATGGGGAAGATCTTTCAATCCTAGATCCAAATCAATATCCCATACTACGTTTAAGGGCTCATTTTACTCGGGATAAACCATCCTATTCACCAACAATTGATTGGTGGCGTATTTTATATGAAGGAATCGATCAGGACCCACCCGTAACCCGAGTTGAATATGTCGATGGAGTTCAGGGTTGGGATCCATGGTATACAACAGAATGTGTAACCATTTGGCTTAAAGCAATAGATTATCCTGAGGATACTGGTAGCGGCATAAAATTTACCTATTATACTGTTGATAATGGTCAAACTCAAATTTATGATGAAGCTAGCGGAATTTTTCTTTGTGCCTATGAGCCAGATTGGTATGGTGATTGGGAGGTAAACTTTTGGTCTGAAGACAACACTGGAAATGTTGAGGATAAAAACAAACAAAACAACTTTAGAACTATTTATATTGACTGTAAAAAACCTGATATTACAGATGTTACACCAACAGAGGATGCAGAAGTTTCAGTTCCTTTTGAGGTTACTGCAGAGGTAACTGATAATGCTGGTATTAAATGGGTAGATTTCGATATTGAACCATTTGATCAGAGACCAGGTTTACCCTATGTCGATGAACAACCTCCCTATGTATGGATATGTGATGAACAACCTATTCCGCGTATACGGGCAACAAATCCACCTCATACATTGGGATTAAGTGTGCAAATTAGGGTTAGAGCTTTTGATATATCAGGACAAAAAGATATACGTTCAAATTTTATAACAATTTCAAATTGGGATGATTCTGCAACTAAAGTCATGATTTACAATTACAAACTATTGTTTAATGCATTAAAATTAGGAATCGCTTTTGATAATAAACTTTCCCTATCAATGAATAATCTGAAAAATGCAGATAGTGTAAAGTTTGTTGCTACAAAGCTTCTCACTGGAAAACAAATAAGCATCTGGGATAACGACTTTTCAGATGGTATATCTGCAAACTTTGATATTCCAACAGGTCTTTATAGATTAATGGCAACGTCCTATTATAATGGGGATGAAGTAGCATATAATCTCATTTCATGGGTGCTCTTTGTAAAAATATAACGTTTCCCCCTTCACTTTTTTAATTAATATAAAAATATAAAGTATTTGATAGTAATTGTTCATAAAAGTTTAAATATTATTAAATTATAATTATTTAATATATTTAAAACTAATTGGGGGGCTTCAAATTAATAAAATAAAAATTCTTCCCGTAATAATAGCTGGATTACTAATATTTACAGGTATTAATGTAACTGCTATAAACTCTGAAGAAAACAAAGAAGATCTTAATATCAAATGTAAAGAAGAAAAAATTTCTTTTTCACAAACAAATATTGAATCAAAAGATGATTTTATTTCCATAAGCATGAAAGAGACAAATACATATATAAGAGTTCCTGGAAAACCTTTATTACCTGCTTTATCAAAAACAATTTATTTTCCCTTTGGAACTAAAATAAAAAGTGTTGATATTAAAACTGGTAATGTAAATATCGAGAAAATATCTGGTAAGATTGAACCAACACCTAAGGCCTATCCTCTTTATTCTTTAAAAAAACCATTTAATGTTGATGAAGATGAAAATACAATTGAGGAAAAAACCATTTATTCAAGTTCTGATCTTTATCCAAAAAGCTGGTATAATTATAGATTTGGATGTGGCCTTGATAAAAATGAACGTGTTATTATATTTAATTTAGTATGTTACCCTGTAAGATATATTCCAAACGATGATACTATTCATACTCTTGAGGATATTTCAATTAAAATTACTTATGAAGAGTCTGAAGTTCCAATTCCATCCGAGAAAAAATATGATTTGGTAATAATTGCACCTCTTAGATTTTATTTCAAACTTTTACCTTTAAAGTGGCATAAAGAAAAAATGGGTATTTCCACAAAAATTAAAACAACTGAAGCTATCTATTTAACTTACTCTGGTAGGGATAAACCTGAAAAAATTAAGAAATTTATTAAAAGAGCTGTTGATAACTGGGACACCAAATACGTGTTATTAGTAGGTGGTAGATTTAATAACAGATTTAGATTTCATATTCCTGTAAGATATTCCAATTTAAATGACAGAGACCTCTGGAATGATACATATGTTACTGATCTTTATTACTCTGATATTTACCGTATAAATTCCACAACTTATAATCGTGAATTTGAGGATTGGGATTCTAATGGTAACAATATTTTTGCAGAATGGTCTTTTATTTGGGATCCAGAAAGACAGTGGTGGTATGAATTAGATAAAAAGGATATTCTTGACTTGTACCCTGATGTTTATATAGGCCGCTTGGCTTGTTTAAACAGACGTGAGGTTAAAATAGTTGTTAAAAAGATAATCAAATATGAAAAACGTTCTATTGGTAGTTCATGGTTTAACAGAATGATTGTTGCAGGAGGTGATACTACCCCTTATGGCGATGGAGTTAATGAGGGTGAAAATGAAAATGATCTCGCTGCAAGTTTTATGGAACCTATTGGTTTTGATATTGACCGGTATTGGGTATCAAATGGTAGACTTACAGCCAATAGTTTGATTCCAGCTATAAGAAAAGGTGCAGGATTTTTATTTTGTGCCGGTCATGGTAGCCCTGTTGTATGGTCCACTCATCCAACACAAGAGCCTTATAAATGGATTGATGCACTTTGGTTAAGGGATATGTTCTTTTTATTCAATAGGGGAAAGCTTCCAGTTTGTGTTGTAGGTGGCTGTCACAACAGTCAGTTTAATGTAGGTTTTCCCTTTATGATATACGGTATATTAGAATTAGGACCAGATTATTTTGATTGGGTTCTTGGTGAAAATTGTGCTCCAAAATTGGAATATGTTAAAAGATGCTGGAGTTGGAATCTTATTAGACAAATATTCGGTGGAACTATTGCAACAATAGGTAATACTGGTCTTGGTTGGGGATCTGGTGGATATTCTAGCGTTGAGGATCTTGATGGGTGGATTAGTACTCATTTCTTTTATTATTATTCACAGCTATATGACTTTGATAATTGTACTCTTGGTATGGTTCACACCGCTACATTAAATGGTTATATAAATACATTCACTCCAAATGATGATTTACTTGATAGAAAAACTGTAGAACAGTGGGCACTTTTAGGTGATCCTACTCTTAAAATTGGTGGATACCCTAAAAAATCAATTTATATTGAATAATTTGATACAAATAACCTTTATTTTCTATATTTTTTAATAATAAATATAATTGATATTGCTATAAAAACAAAAATAATTTCAAAACCAGTAATACCATCTTTATCTTGACTATTTTTTTCAGTAATTTCATTAGACTTTACTTCTAAATTAGCAGTACTAGTTGATGGTTCTCCATGGTTATCAATTACAGTGAGAACTACAGTGTAATTTCCTTCGGATGTAAACATATGGTCTGGAGATACACCCTCTCCAGTTGTTCCATCTCCGAAATTCCAACTGAAGGTTAAGGTATCATCTGTGTCTGGATCATAGCTGCTTGACCCGTCAAAAGTAATTGTTTTATTTACAGTTCCAATATATGGTCCTCCAGCATCTGCAACTGGAGCGTTATTTGGGATAGTGGGATCAGATATTATTGTAATTGATTTTGTTGTTTCCTGGGACCAATCACCTTTTGAATCCCTTACCTTAAAATATATAGCATATTCTCCAACAGGGATATTAGATAGTAAAAATGATTGATCATTGCTTGAAATTTGTGCCGGAACTGAACGCCATAAATATCCTGTTATAGAATCACCATCTATATCGTTTCCAGATCCAATAAAATGTACTGTTTCTCCATAAATATAGGTCGATTTCTGTGGCTCTGAAATATATGCAGATGGTGGGGTATTACTTTCTGGGTTTACTATAAGTGTTTTAAAAACAAAATCTGACCATTCTTCTTCGTTATCCTGAACTCTAAAGCCGATACTATAGGAACCAGCTGATAAGTCAGATTTTTCAAAATCTTCAGATGTGCCAATTAAAATACCATTTGATCTCCATTCCCATGCAATGATACTTCCATCATCCGATCCATGTCCATTAAAAGAAATTGTTTGACCTTGAATTGCAGGATTAGGAGTAATCGAATCAATATACGCGATAGGAATTTGATTGGGACTTAAGAAATCGCCTAGGGGATAATTATCTTGATTTCCTACTTCTCCATTAATAATATATGGATTATCCCCAATACCGTCACCATTAATATCATAATCATTGTAATCATCCCAATAATTACCTTGAGAGCTGTAATCCCAGTTATTAGAACCAAAATCTCTAGCATTACTATCAGCATTATCTGAAAAATCATTTAAATAAAGTGTATTTCCTGTGGATGTTGAAGCGATAAATACTCCATTGGCATTGTTATATAAAATATTATTACTTAAGATAATGTTATTATCTGAGTTTGATAGATATATTCCAACATTATTATTTTTAACTGTATTTTCTTCAATAGTATTAATATTTGATCCTACTAGATACACTCCGTTTCCTCCATTTTGAATTATATTACTTTTAATCAAACAGTTAGAAACAGAATTCAATTTTAAACATGCAAAACTCCCACCTCTATTTTTGATTGTAAAACCAGTAATTGTGACTTCGTCACTGTTTATCTCAATGGTATTTTGATTACTGCTAGCACTGTAAATTATAGTTGAACTGCTACCATCAACTCCTGTTAGGTCTAAATCTTTATTAATAACAATATTTTCTATATAAGTTCCAGGATAAACTTGAATTATATCACTTTCATTTGCAGAGGAAATTGCATCATTAATATTATTGAAATCATATGTGGGTGGTCCACTCAAACCAACAGTTATAGTATCAGAAGCACTAACATTTGAAGAAGGAATTATTAAAAAACTAAAAATAAAAAAAGAAAATACTGCTATTATCGAAAGATATTTCATTCTCTTCACCACATTTAGATAATAAAATAACATGTTTATAATCTTTTTAAATCAAAGTTTTTTAAAAATTGAACGCCCCGGCCGGAATTTGAATCCGAGTCCCGAGCTCGACAGGCTCGGATGATAGACCACTACACTACCAGGGCAGACTATAAGATTTTCTAAGAAGTGTAAATATAATCCTTTCTTTAATTTTTTCCTAAAAATATTTAATTTAAGAGATTTCTCTATTTTCATCAAAGAATTCATATTCATCTATTTCATCCTGAATTTCTTGATAATTACTAATTTCATTATTATAAGCCATCATATTAACATTGAATAATAAGAGAATCTCTGTAACATTTTCAAGATAAACTACCTTATTTGTTTCGAAATTAAAAGTTAAATTTTCTGTTAAACTAACAAGATATTTACAAGCATTATATCTGAGATTTGTTAAATTTGAACCCGAAGATGTTAGATTTACATATAGATCCAACATTGTAATATATTTATTAATATAGGTATATTTCTTGGTTTTATTGAAGTAATTTTTTGCCTCTAAAAACTTTTCATTTGAGGCAATATAAAACGGCATAGCAAATGTGCAATTCTCAATTCCTCTAAATTTATAAACTTCCATTATGGAGCTATTTCTTTCTGAAAGAGCACTATTATACCATAAAAATCCTAAATCAAAATGGTAGTTACCAAATGCTCGTTCTTCTCTTGCCTGATCTAACAAAACATTAGATTTTAGAAAAAGGCTTGTAAAGTTTTCACTTTTTCCTTTTATATCTTTTATTTCTATTTTATAGCCTTCCTCTTTTACTTCCCATTTAGTTCGACTTACAATATCTGCGACAAAATAAGTTATTATTATTGCACCAATCATAATTGAAAGAAGCATTATAAACATATTTTTATCAAATACCCTTGCCATATTATTTTCACCACCTATTCATTTTTTTTTTATTTTTTAATTTAATAACTTAAGCCAATTGAATGTTCATCCCAGAAAAACATTGGACATATTTCTGGTTCTTTTGTTGACATCCATTCGATTCTATAGAAATCTTCAAATGGTGCACTAAGCTGTTCACCTATTGAAGAATCAACAATGCCTGCTCTATTTCTGGTAAGATTATAATAAATAAATGACACACCATTTTTTTCAATTCTTAATTTATACCAATTATTTCTTAAATATCCACCACTAAGATCAGTACTAAGTTTATTCCATCCAGTTGATGGATCCCAATAATAAATCTCTAACAAATAATTTAATGGTTTTTGGCTAACATTTACATATTGGAATTTTATTTTAGCTATATCTTGATCATAAATATTTTTAAAATTAAGATATAAATCATAATCTTCACATGCATCTCCACATGCAAACCAAATTTCCCACCAATTCATACTAGCATTATCTAGCTCTGAAAGTGAGTAAATCCAATATTGGGGACTATCAGATTGCCTTATCTTTGTTTTAAAGGCTTGAGAGGATGAATAATGATAAATTGGAACAACTTCAAAACAACCGACAGAATAATCAAATGTTTCAAACCATTTACGACTAAGATAATATTGGATTGCCTTTTCATTAGGAACATCATCTGAGAAATCTTCAGTTACAGATAATGGATGATCAAAAGCATAAACTGTTACAATTGTTGGGTCATCATCATCAGTTGCTCCATCACCATCTTGATCAATTCCGTCATCGATATAACTATCATCAGTAAGTTCAATTGCATCATTTGTTCCATTTTCAGTACTATCCCAATAAACTGTACCTTGGTTAGAAATTATCACGCCGTTTGGTAAACCTTCATTTATCTTTACTTTGAATTCTAATATTCGACTAGTTTCCCCTGATACATTACCATTCCACGTTATTTTATTTTCATTAGAATCATAAATTATTGTACCATGTTCTGAATATGCAGAGCCATTAACATAAGTAACATTTTCAGGAATATAATCTTCGAATTCATTTCCAGGGTTATCCTTTTGTTCTGCTGATCCTGTATTAGTAATGGATATTCTATACCTCAATGTATCGTTACATTCAGTTTCACCACTGTTTAAATCCTGTACAGTTTTTCTAGCAACAATTTCTGTTCTAGCGTAACCAGAAAATCTTAAATTGTCAATAAATGCTCCACTATCAAATAAATTATCTCCATTATCTTTTAATGAAATTGTAACAGTAATTACCTCAGTAGGGGATACAGGGTGAATTGCTCCACCAATTGGTATTAAATCAGATGCACCTGCATCAGCTCCTGGAGTCCTTGGTGTTTTATCCACTAAGTCAACTTTTGTGGGATCTCCACTCTGTGCAAATACATCAAAACCAGTTCCTGAAATATCATGGGAATCTAATACAAAATAACCATTATTTACATCAAATATAAATTCAGAAATCCCTTTTGAGGGAGAATCGACAGTAACTTTTAATCTATCATTATATTCTGTTCCTATATATTCAGGATATTCGGTACTAAAGAATTGAACATCATAATATATATAATGCATATAAAGAGGAACCTGTAAAGTCATTGTTAAAATTACCTCGTCTCTTGGATGACCATATTTGTTTCTAAAGCATGTTCCTCTTTCATCCCCCGGATTTTCTTCATCTGTTGTAACGGGATCAGATCCAGCAATTCCTGTACTAAATAAAACAAAAGTTGGTCCGTCTGTTGGTTGCATAATACCTAGAGAAGATAGAACAATTGCCTGTCTATTACCTGATTGATCTGAATCTATATATGTTGTATTTATTAATGATGTTTCATTTTGAAGAATAGCAATTGCAAGATCCTGTCCATTATATGATTCAGCACGAACCATATCAGCATTGAAAACCATGAAAATAAAAAATGTTAGTATCAAAATAAAACCTATAATTATACAATTTTTAATTAAACGCATTATTGTTTATTCACCTCCACCATAATTAGAAATTTTAAGAACATTTGATTCAACTAGAATTCCGTCCTTATCTCCATCATTAGGAATCACAATACATTGCCAACGATCACCAATAGTAATAAGTGAGGAAATGATTGTTCTTCTATCATATGAACCATTTTTTGTGGACAAGTAAATTTGATAGATTTGTTCTTTAGTTAGAACTCTATCATAGATTTCTAGTTCATCCATATATCCTTTCCAAAATTTACTACTTGCTGTACCATGCCCAAGTTCTAATAGACCTGCTCCTGATCCAAGAGCAAATTGTCTATATCCAGTCTCAGAATGTTCTATACCATCAATATAAACAAGCAGTTTTTTTTCACTTGCAGACCAAACTGCGGCAATATGATACCAAGTATTGCTTGATAGATTTTCAGATCTTACAGCCCTTTTAGTTCCTTCTGAACTAACCCCAAAATGTATTTCTCCACCAAATTGAAACATTTTTACAAAATTTTGAGTGTTTTCACTTGCCATTAATGCAATTGAGTTATCAACACTGGCATTATCACTTTTTGACCATAAACAAATTGTAAAATCGTTATTGGGGATGTCATAAAAAACACTTGGTAGACTAAGGGTTATATATTCACTACTTCCATCGAAATAATATGCACCTCCTACTTTGCCTTGGCTTATCCAGTTAGGACCAATTACATTTGCATGATTTCCATATCCAGAATAATCTTTTGTTGTAGAGTTATCTGCTGTATTAAAAGGCATAATTAGTTGTGCAAATGGATTTCCATTTACTAACCATTTGTAGATATATGTTGTTGCATTAATGTCTGGTATTATAGGATAACTGAAACATATTATATCTTCATCTGGAGTATTAGTCTTTAGACTAGTTATAAGGATAGGTATATCTCCTGGAGGCTCAACATAATGTCCCTCCAAAATTCCCCTAAAAATTTCTTGTTCTTCTCCATCTTCATTATAGGTGAAGAGAACAATTTTAACTTTATCAGATTCATTATGTAACAGTGGACAATTAATGTCTTTAAGTGGATATATACATTTCCCAATTGACCAAGGTGTTTCTAAACTTCTATACTCTTTTGAATCAATAAATGTCCCATTAATTTGATACGCTTCAACTTTATAGGATATAATACTTTTTCCTCCTACATGTTCAAACACTACAACTCCGTTATCGTTTACATAACCAATTACATCAATTTTACTATCAGGTGAATCTAAATCTGGAAAAGCATATAAATTAATAACAACAAATGAAAGAACTGCAATAATAACTAAAATTATACCTCCAACTACTTCTGATACTGCATAATCATGCGTTAACGTTATGTTTTTTATCATCTCTCCAATCCACGTTAAAACCTCTGAAAATATTAGTATTTGAACTTTTTGTGTTAATATTTCAAATTGACATTATTTCAACTTAAAATAGAAATTTAAAGACGAAAAATGAGATTAAAACTAAAACAAATCCAAACCTAACACCTGATGAAAGTTTACCATCCATCATAAATCCACCGAGAAGACCACCACCTATACTTTGAACTAAAATAAAAGCAAAAAATGTGTTTTTTAAGCTATAAGGATCAATTCTTGAAACAGGCACAAGACCTGCTGCTGCAGCCTCAGGAGCAAGTTTTCCTTGCAAATCTATAAAAGCTTGAAAAATTGTTGTATTAATTATAATAACTACAGCTAAAAATACAAAATAACTAATAAATATTACAATACTATAAAGAGACATTTCTGCTTTTCTTTGCTGTTCAACCTGTTTTATTTGATCAATTTCTTTTGCAGCTGCTTCAAAAACTGCAGATGTATTACCTCCTATTTCAAGAGCTTTATTTATAGTTACAACCATTCGCTTAACAGAAGGAGTATTGATACGATTAGCAAAATTCGTAAGTGCGTCTTCTACTGAAATTCCCCAGGATAATTGAGCAGACATTTTCTGTAATTCTGGAGTTAGTTTACCATGATCGCCAGTTGATGCTGATATAATTGCATCAAAAATAGTCATTCCAGAAGATGCTGAACTACTAATTTCTCTTAAAAAATCAGGTAAATGTTCTTCAATTTCATGTTTCTTTTTTGCTTTAATATGGTTATAAAATCCAATAGGACCTATAGAACATAGTAATCCAAAAACAATAAAATCTATACCAGTTATCGTTTCACCAAATAATTCGGTTAGACCTATTAAACCTAAGAATCCTATAAAAAATAATATAAATGAAATGTTAAGTGAAATTCCTAAAAGAATTAAGATGTTTTTATCTTTACCATAAATATGTTTTACATTGTATTTTTTAATCCGGATTGGATTTTTCATACTGATTCTCCCATTCCAGAACTCATCATTACATAAAATCCAAAATACGCCAAGGGCAAAATCATAAACGCTATTAATAATAATAATGTATAATCTATTCCTCCACTACTGGTTAGCCCCATAATAGATATAATTATTACTAAAAATAGTGGAAAGGCAATAACAGTTACAACAAAAGATTCAGCCATAATTGCAAGAGATTCAAGATTTTTCTTTCTTTCAACAAGATCTCTTGTCATATATTTTTCGACGCATCTTTCAAAATATATTTCAAGTTTGCTTCCAGATTGAATTGTGGCAAGTATTCCTTGGATAAACTCCTTAAATTTTTCTGATGGTGAGATTCTAATTGCATTTTTTAATGCAGAAATTGTATCTAATCCCATCATAGTTATTTCAGTCGTAATTTTTTGCGCTTCTTTTTGAATCTCTCCATATAACTCTACATTTGAAAGAGCCTCAAAAATTTCT
This sequence comes from uncultured Thermoplasmatales archaeon, assembly GCA_964346655.1. Taxonomy (GTDB): domain Archaea; phylum Thermoplasmatota; class E2; order DHVEG-1; family DHVEG-1; genus CAYFVP01. The sequence goes on along the minus strand of CAYFVP010000086.1, from coordinate 34,253 downwards.
GCGGGTGAGATTCCAGCAACAGACATAGTATTAATAAAATTTGCAGCATATGGCAAATTTCTATCAATTTTTTTACCTCTTGCTTTTGCTTTTGATCCTGGAAGGCTTGTATAATAAAGACCTGTTCCTACTGTTACTAAAGAAGAAGAGCATAAGATCAATAAAGCTGTTATTTGATGAGGTATAATTAGAAATAAAATTATAGTTGAGATAAATGATACTACAAAACCTATAATTATATTCATTAAAATCATTGAATAATATTCTTGGTAAACCATTGCAAAATCTGCTTGCTCTAGTAAATTATTTTTACTTGTTTTACTAATATTAAATTTTTCAAAAGTTGTTGCAAAGAGCTTTCTACAAAATCTTGTGTATTTCGTAGACTTCAATTCTTAACTTCCTCCCTTGCTTTTTTTAACAATTCATCAGGATTTTTAATATAATTTGAGACTATTTGACCTACATCCTTATAATCTCTTATTTCTTTTTGAATCATCCATTTTAAGATTAGTTTTCTATTATCAAGTTCTTTTTCTAGTTGTTCTTCTGTCCAATCATTTTGTATTCGTATTGTATTAAGTATTTTACTTGAGCCACTGCTTTCAAATCTATCATCTGTTTTTGAAACCCAACGGAATGGTTCCATGAAAATAAGTTGATTTGTATCAGGATCAAGTTTTACAATTTCTGTAACACTGGTCATTCTTCTAACAGTTTTACCAGTAATATCAATAACATTTTGGAACACAATTACATCTAATGATGTTAATAAAGCCCTTGGTAGTGATATTGGAGGATTTTCAAGTCTTTGAATTAATGTATGAATATCACTTGCATGAACAGTTGCATATGAAGTATGGCCTGTTGACATTGCCTGAAAAAGGGAATATGCCTCTTTACCTCTCACCTCTCCAACAATTATTACTTTCGGCCTTTGACGAAGAGCAGCACGGATTAAATCAAACATATCAATATCTTTACCTGTTTTTTCATCTGAAACAGAAAAACCTTGTCTAGTAGTTCCAGCAATCCAATTTTTATGGGGAAGGTTTACCTCTCTGGTATCTTCAATTGACACAATTTTACTCTGAGGTGGAATAAAAAGTGACAAGGCATTAAGAGCTGTTGTTTTTCCGCTAGCAGTCCCTCCACAAAAAAGTATCGATGCCCCTCTTTCAATTGCCATCCAGAAATATGCTGCCATATCAAATGAAAGAGATTGAAAACCTATTAAATCAACAGGAGTGAGAGGATTTTCTTTAAACTTACGGATTGTAAATGTTGATTCTTTAGTTACAGTTCTTGCAAGGGTTGTTTGAAGTCTTGAGCCATCAGGTAACTTCCCATCAACGATTGGTGAATAAATAGAAATTTGCTTACCACATATCTGCGAAAGTCTTACAACAAAGGAATTAAGCTCATTTTCATTATCAAACTTTATATTTGTTGCTATTGCATCATATTTTTTATGATAAATAAAAACAGGAACATGATGACCATCACAGGATATATCCTCTATACCAGTATCTTCCATGATTATGTCTATTTTTCCATAACCTAAATATTCACGAAAAAGATGATAAAAAATTTTATCTTTCGATTCTTTTTCCAATGCATTTAGTTCCACCTTAGTCAGTGTGGGCTTTTTTATGTTTATTAACTTATCTTTTTTTTTAAATTTAAATATGTCTTTAAAAGTTTTTTTACCTTTTATTTTAGAATCTTCTTTTTTTATTGATTTCTTTTGTTCACTAAATTTAATATTATTATCTTTAATTATTTGCTCTAATGTTTCACCAAGATATTTTTCTTTTTCAGGTTTATCCATATTAGAAATATTAATATCAGCAAGCATCTTAAATAAACGGGAGAGCTCTTCTTTTATTTCTAATTCCAAATCTGTTAAAACAGGTTCTGAAACTTCATATACATATTCATTGATAAGATGATTAAAAACAATTCTTCGGGTTCCAAGTCCTTTCCAGCCAAAACCTTCCTTTTTTTCGATTATATCTTTTTTGCCGCCTTCTATTTTTTCTGTTGTTATGTATTGTTTTTTTTGTTTTGCTTTTTCTAGTAGTCCTAAGGTTTTGGTATGTGATTTGGTTTTTTTTTCTTTTTTGGTTGTTTCTTGTTTTTGTGTTAATGGTTGTTTTTTTTGTTTTGCTTTTTCTAATAAGCCAATAGTTCTTATTTGATTATTTTTAAGTGTCTCGGTATTTTTTAATTCTGTCTTGCCTTTATTTGATACTTTTTTTTGTTGAACTTTTTCTAATAATCCCATTTAAAATCACTTGTTTAAATACTTTAACATCACTTTTTCATATAATTTAAAATCTTTAGATTGTGTAAATTCATCAACGATATCATCAGGGAGATTGGCAAATAGGCTGTCAAGAATAGGTAAAAGTTTTTCTACATCTTCATCCCATGAAATTGGTTCCTGAATAGTTTCTTTTTTTTCTTCAATATATGTTCCTAAGTCAGCGGGTTCTTGTAATTCTTCTTGGATTGTTTCTTGTTCTTCTGTTTTTTTCTTTTTATGTTTTTCTTTTTCTGCTTTTATTGCTTCTTTTTCTTTTAGTTTCTTTTGTGTTTCAAGTTTTTTGAGTTTTTCTTGTTTCTTTTTTCCTTCTTCTTTTCTTCTTTGTTGAAGTTCTTTTTCTGCTTTTATTGCTTCTTTTTCTTTTAGTTTCTTTTGTGTTTCAAGTTTTTTCTTATTTTCCTTTTCAGCTTTTTGTGCTTCTTTTTCTTTAATTTTTTGTAATTTGTGTTTCTTTTTTAATTCGAGTTTTTTGAGTTTTTCTTGTTTCTTTTTTTCCTCACTTTCTTTTTTTAGTTCAAGTTCTTTTTGTTTTCCTTTTTCTCTTGCAATTTCTAGTGCCTTTTTCTTTTCTTCAATTTCTTGTTTAGTTTTTTCAAGGTCCAATTTGGTTTTTGTAATATTATTGATTTTACTCTTACCCTTAACGTGTTTATTAGTTTGTTTATCTTTTACATTTTCTTTCTTTCTTAATTTGATTTTACCAAGACCCCAAAATGACGTACTAGATTTTTTATCTTGATTACCCATCATCACACTATGAATATCTTGTTCTTGTTCAATATCAGCATTTTTTGGAAAATCTAATGGATGTTCAATTTCAAAAAATTCTTCTCTTTGATCTAAGTCTCCTGTGAAATCTCCAGGTTCAACAAAAGTTGTTCCCATATGTGAAATTTCTGGAGGCTTATTGGTGGATTCTCTAAGATCTACAACGTCTTTTAAGGATTTGTGTCTCTGTTTTAAAAGTGCAATTCTATCTTTAACAAACTCTTGTTTGTGTCGTTCAAGAAGATCATCTATCTTCTTTACCATTTTAAGATGTAAATCAACAAATGTATCTTTTGATGCTGCTGGTTTATTATCTTCTGAATGTGGTTCATTTGAAGATGGTCTTGGATTAATTTTTATTTTTATTTTTTTCAATTCACTGAAAAATCCCATCTCAATCATTAATAAAAGGTCTAATTCAGAAACATCCTGCTTGGTTTTTTTATCTATATCTAAATTATGCATACTATCCAAATCTCCTGGGATTTAGTAGATGCACTACAATAATATGTTCTTGCGGCATCCCATCTCAATAACAAATATGTAAGTAAATATTAATATTATAAATGTTTCTATTCAAAAATTTTACAATTTGACAAATAATCATTTTGATAATTTTTCCAATTAGGTTTATATAATATGATTTTTAAAAAATGACATGGCAAAGATATCAATATTTGGTATAAATCTTTGCAATTAAAAGAAAAATAATATAGAAAAAAAAATTAAAAAACCAAAAGTATTTATACCATTTATGATATCTACGATATAAAAGCTTAAAAACTTATATATAAGCTAGGAGAGAATGGGATATGAAAGCAAATAAAAAATATATAGAAGGTGAGGATGCAGTATCTGCTGTTATTGGTGTTATTCTTATGGTCGCTATAACAGTTGCAATAGCTGCTACAGTATATGTTTATGTCTCTGGATTAGCAACATCTCCAAGTTCAGAAGCTGAAAATGCAAGTGTCGCAGTAAAAGCAGAAAATGGTAAAATAAAAATTACTCTTACAACCGCTGGGAATAACATGCCAGATGCAGGATATTCTTTTGCAAATACAGTAGGTATTAGAGTGAATGGTAGAGCACAAGACCTTTCTGGTTTTACTGGACTTAGTACAGATTGGCCTGTTGGATTGTCTCTATATGTCTATAATAACTCTGTTGCTCCCTATTTTGCAATAGATGATGTCGCTACATCTGGTAGTGTCTTAGAAGCTGGTTCTTATTCATTAACCGTAGTAATAGCTGATACAGTTATATATGATGATTCAATAAGAATAATTTAAAAATATTACCTTTTTTTTTCTCTTTTTTTTTAATTATTATGAAATTTTTTTCATTAAATTAATAACGTTATTATGAATTTGGAATATTTATGGTAGAACCTACTATTATATTAGATTCAATTAGGTTATTTACTGGTATTTTAATATTAGTTTATGCTTCATATACAGATATTAAAACTAGACGTGCGTCAAACATATTATGGCTTATTATGGGATCAATTGGTGCCATTCTACTTTTGGTGCAGTATTTAATAATAGGATTTGAAAATTTAATATATCTCATTTTTATTCCTGTTATGATTGGTCTTGTTTATTTATTATTTCAACTTCGACTAATTTTTGGTGGAGCGGATGCTAAAGCCCTTATGGCTATTGCAATTCTTGTTCCTATTGAACCTATTATTAATCAATTTCCTATTTGGAAAGAAACTCCTATGCCATTTTCATGGTCAATCTTTGCAAATTCAATAATAATATTTTTATTTATTCCAATTAGTCTTTTGGTTTTTAATTTAATTAAGGGAAACCTAAAATTTCCGTATGCTTTGTTAGGTTACAAAATGAATATAAATAATGCAAGAGATAAATTTGTGTGGCCACTTGAGCAATTTATTGATGGGAAAAGAAAATTTGTATACATGCCCAAAGATTTCGATGTTTCAGAAGAATATGATGAATTTGAAAAACATAATATAAATGAGATATGGGTTACACCAAAAATTCCTTTTATGATACCATTGCTTATTGGTTATATTTTTGCATTTATTTTTGGAGATATATTGTATTATTTTATGAATTCAATTATGTAATGGATAAAATATATCCCGGTAAAATGAAATACTAGTTTCTGTTTTACCATCTTTTGAGCTATGAAAAAAAGAGATTACTATGAAATTCTTGGAATTTCTAAAGATGCAAAAAAGGCAGAAATTAAAAAAGCCTACAGAAAACTTGCTTTAAAATATCATCCCGATAAAAATCCTGATAAAGAAGCTGAAGAAAAATTTAAAGAAATTTCAGAAGCCTATGCTGTTTTGTATGATGATGAAAAAAGAAGGCTGTATGATCAATATGGTCATGCAGGAATAGATCAACATTATAGCTATGAAGATATCTTTAGAGGTGCAGATTTTTCAGATATTTTCCGAGGTATGGGTTTTGATTTCGATTTTGGTTTTGATGATATCTTTGAACGTTTTTTTGGTCATAGAACCGGTTTTAATAGAAGATCTTCTATGAGATCTCGCGGTGCAGATTTAAGATATGATATTGAAATCTCACTTGAAGATGCATATCATGGTCTTGAATCAACAATACATGTTCCAAGAAGTGAGACATGCAATATATGTCATGGTAGCGGTGTAAGTCCTGGGAGCCAACCAAAATCTTGTTCTCAATGTAATGGGACCGGACAGATGAGACAGTCCCGTCGAACAGCTTTTGGTATGTTTACACAAATCACAACTTGTTCTCGGTGTCAAGGTTCTGGAACAATTATTGAAAACCCCTGTTCAGAGTGTATAGGAAAAGGTATTGTTCAAAAAACAAGAAATATTGAGTTAAAAATTCCCCGAGGATTGGATGACGGTTCACAATTAAGACTTGCAGGTGAAGGGGAAGCAGGACCTGGGGGAACAGGTGATCTTTATATTGTTGTTCACATTAAAAAAAATCCAGTATTTACCAGGAGAGGTAATGATCTTCATACTATTAAGAATGTTTTATTTACAGAGGCATCAATTGGAACTAGATTAGATATAAAAACAATTGATGGCAGTGTTGAAAAATTAAAAATTCCAGAGGGAACACAAAATGGGGATGTCTTAAAAATCCGGGGAAAAGGAATGCCAGCACTTCATGGTAGGACACAAGGTGATTTATATGTTGAGATACAATTAAAAACACCTCAGAAAATATCAAGAAAGGCAAAAAAACTTTTAGAGGAACTTAATAATGAATTAAAAAAATAAATAACAAAAAAAATTAAATACTAGGTCGTATACAAAATAATATAAGTATATTGGAGGCAAATTATGGATTGGCATGAAGATGATGACAGATATAAAAAAAGGAAACGTAGAAATCCTTTTGATATATTTGGTTTCGATGATGACTTTTTTAATGATATTTTAAACGATGAAAGGATTATGGAAGATATCCGCAGAATGACTGAGGAAATGATGAGGATGTTTTCTAATGCTCAACCTGGAAGACCCATTGTCCATGGTTATAAGATTAAGTTTGGAGAAGATGGAAAACCCATAATTGAAGATTTTGGTAATAGACCGATTAAATCGTCAAAAGGAAAACCAATAATTTCTGAGGAAAGAAAGCCTTTAACTGATATTATTGAAGGTGATAATGATGTTGCTGTTACAGTTGAGATCCCTGGGGTTGAAAAGGAGGATATTGATTTAAATGTTCAAAATGAAGAAATTGAAATTAAGGTTGATACTCCTCAGAGAAAATATCATAAAAAACTTAATCTTCCCTGTGATGTTATTCCAAAAACTACAAAAGCTACCTATAAAAATGGTATTCTTGACATTGTAATCAAAAGAAAAGAAAAGAAAAAACCAGGTGAAGGTTATCACGTTAACATTGAATAAAACCTTTATTTATTTTTTTTTATATCTTTTTAATTAGATATTCATAATCAGAAACATAAATATATATAATGAAATTTTTTTTAAAATAATATTAAAATAATTATTAAACATTAATTACAAACAAATTTGTTATATTTCATTTTTTATCAGTTTTAAAATAAAAATCAAATTATTTATCTTGGAAACATTTATCTAAGTATAAGTATTACTCTTTAACATCCTGGTGGAGGTAAAAAATATGAGAGTGAATAAAGATAAAAAAGTTGTTTTGAAAATATCTGTAACGCTAATAATTGCAATAATATTTCTTTTGCCTGGTCAAATACCAACTGCTGTGTCAAATGAATTTAAATTAGAAATTAATAATTTGGTATCTTATAATTATGTTAATGATAATGAACTTTTAATCTCTTTTAATCTTCAGGACTTAATACAGAATCAAATAAAAACAGACCAAGGTATATTTACAATTTTTAAAATTCCTAATGCTGGTTTTTCAGGTTCCATTGGCAGACCACAATTACCTATTGTATCTTGTTTATATGCAGTTCCTACACTTGATTTATCTTTTAAAATTATCGATGCACATGTTGTTGAAACTAGTTTTATTGATAAGGTTTATCCATCTCAGATGCCTCAAACCGATAGTGATGTAGATGAAATCTTTGGATTTGTTATAGATGAAGAATTCTATCAACAAGATATTGAATATCCAGGAATGTTTGCAGATATTGTGTATAAAGGTAAGATTCGTGATATTTGCTTTGTCAAAATTGAATTTTATCCAATCCAATATAATCCAATTCAAGAAACAGCTACTATTTATGATGAAATCACAATTAGTTTATCCTGGAATGAAAATGATATTGTTTCTGTAGAATCAGATTTTAATCATGCACCTTTTTTTAGTTTTTATAAAAACGTTTTTTCTAATTGGCAAGGATTTTTAGGGCATACTCAAATTATCGAATCTTCTGTTAGTTCTGATACTATATCTCAAGAAGAAGGATGTGAATATTTAATTATTACTCATCCAGATTTTTATACCAAAACAAGTGAGCTAGCAGATTGGAAATATTCAAAAGGAATGATTACGAAAGTTGTTGACACCGATGAAATTGGTGGTTCAGCAAATGAAATAAAACAGTATATCCAAAATGCCTATGATACTTGGGAACCGCGTCCATCATATATACTTCTTGTTGGCGATAATGAGTTTATTCCGACTAGTTCATCAGGTACAGATTTATATTATACAACTGTAGATGGATCTGATTATTACCCTGACATATATATTGGTAGGATTCCTGCAGATACCCTTCAAGAATCAAATATTATGATTCAAAAGATTCTCAAGTATGAGCAAGATCCTCCTGCTTCATCTGGTTTCTATAATAATTTTGTTGTTGCAGCGTATTTTCAGGATGATGAAAATGACGGTTATGAAACACGTCGATTTGTTAGAACATCTGAAGAGATAAGAGATTATCTTTTATCAGAAGATTTCAATGGAGAGCGCATTTATTGTACAGAGCCCTACATTAATCCTACAAATTATAATGATGGCGACTATGGTGATGGTGAACCATTACCTGAAGAGTTATTACGCCCAGATTTTGCTTGGGAAGGAAATGCTGATGATATTATAAATGCAATTGAAAATGGTATATTTATTTTAAATCATCGAGATCATGGCTTTGAAGATGGTTGGGGTGATCCCTATTTTGACACAAATCACGTTCATGGGTTGACAAATGGTGATCTTTTACCAGTTGTATTTAGTATAAATTGTTTATCAGGTAAATTTGATTATTATGAATGTTTTTGTGAAGAATTTGTAAGACAAGAAGGAGGTGGAGCAGTTGCGGCTTTTGGGGCATCAAGAACAAGCTACAGTGGATATAATGATTATCTATGTCGCGGATTTTATGATGCTCAATGGCCTGAATTTGATCCAGAAGTTGGAAGCAATGAACCAATGTACAAGCTTGGACAATTATTGAATTATGGTAAGACCTATATGGCCGAAACCTGGGGTGATCCGTGGGGGTTAGAAGAGACAACCTTTAAATTATTCCACTGTTTTGGTGATCCGACCATGGAAATATGGACCTCATTTCCAAAGGAGCTTGATTTTGAATATAGGTTTACAGGCGAAAGTCTTGAAATTACTGTTATAGAAGATGACTCTCCAATAGACGGTGCACTGGTGTGTTTAAGCCAAGATTCTTCTGGATTTTATGCAAAAGGTCTTACAGATTCAAATGGAGAAATAATTATTGATACAACGTCTGCAATAATCGATGAAGAAGTAACTATTGTTATATCTGCACATAACTACCTTAGCAATTTTAAAACATTTGTCTTAAACCAACCACCAAAAATACCAAATAAACCAGAAGGACCTGAAAGAGGAATAATTTACAGGGAATTGACATATTCAATAAGCACAACTGATCCTGAGGGAGATCAAGTCTTTTATAAATGGTGTTGGGGTGACGGCCATTTTAGTGAATGGTTAGGACCATTTAACTCTGGTGAAACTGTTACTGAATCAAATAGATGGTATGATGAGGCTTCCTTCTTCATCAAGGTAAAAGCTAAAGATATTTACGATCAAGAAACTGATTGGTCAGAATATTTACATTTAATAATCTCAAAAAATAGAGCGCTAAACTCAGGGCTAATTAGCCTATTAGATCTATTTTTTAAGATATTTCCAATGCAACGTCTAATTCTAGGACTAGGTCTATGAACTAATTTTCATCTTTTTTTCCATTGACATACTTGATTAAACAACAAAGTAGAATGTCTTAATAAATAAGAGAATGATAATTAGTAAATTTTAGTTTTGAGAAGGACGCATTCCTTTCTAAAAATTATTTTTTTTTAAAACCTGAAGAAAACAGAAAATATCCATATTTCTTAAATATTTAATAAAATAAAAAAAAGAATTTTTATTTTTTAAATCTTAATTTCTTCTTCTTTTTTTTTACTGTATCTTCTTTTTGATCACATGATGTTTCAGTTGAAAAATCATCTGATAGATCTGTTGAAAGATTACTTGGAGTTGGTGAAGAAAATAATTTGCTGAATATCTCTTTATTAGAGTTATACCAATTTTCCCACTCTTGATTTTCTTTTTTTAATTTTTTACACTCAAAATCTGACTCCTCATAGAGTTGATACAGTTTTGTTAACCTTTCTTTTTCTTTTTCATATTCAACTGTCATTTCCTCAAATTTTTCTTTAAATTGAGAAAAATCCTCTTTTCCACTTAATTCTTTTACTTTTTCATTCATTTCATTTATTATGCTTTCTTTTTGTTTATTTTCTTCTTTTAAATGGTGGATTTCACGTTCAAGTTGATTACGTATGTCATCAAATTGTTCACATTTGGTTTTGTAATCATCAAATCTATTTGCTTTATCTTGATATTCCTCTACTTTTTGATTTAGTGTGCTTATTCGTGCAGTTAAATCATCTTCTAATTGCCTTTTAGTTGTTTCAGATTCTCTTACACGATCTTCAAATTCTGTTATTTTCTTTTCTGCATTTGAGAGTTCTTCTTCCTGATTTTTATAGGCATCCCATAGTTTGATTAATCTTTCCTTTTCTTTTTCTAATTCCTCACTATACTTTCTTGCACCATCTACTGCTTCTGCTCTTTTTTGTTCTGCCTCAACAACTCTACTCTCAAAATTTTCAATGAAGTTTCCCAATTCCTCAACATTGTCAACTCCTAACATATTTTGAATTCTTGTTAGGTCATCAGTGCTTTTTAAAAATGAATTTTTTATGTTATCTATTTCTAGTGATACAGTTGATAATCTATCTTTAAGAGAATCTAAATGTTCTGTATCAGAAACTCCTTTATTTTTTTCATCAGTCATATTAATTATGCCTCCCATAATAAACTTGGTAATATTAGAATAAATATGTTGATATTTAAGGATTTTCATATAATTTACAAAATTTCTTGTATGTCAAATTAATTTATATTTTTAAAAAATATTACCACTAAGCTAATAAACCATTATAATTATACATAATTTGTAATTATCCTAAATCACTAGGAGGTATGCATGGATGGGATTATTTAGAAAGGGAACACTCTCCTCAATTTTACAAAGGATTTTTGGAAAAAAACATGCTAAAATTGGAATTTATGGCCCTCCAAATGTTGGAAAAACAACACTTGCGAATCGTATTTTACGAGATTGGACTGGAGACATAATGGGAAGCGTCTCTGAAATTCCACACGAGACTCGAAGGGCCAAATGGAAAAAAAATGTTAAGGTTGAAAATGGTAATTCCTCGCTTTTAATGGACATTGTTGATACACCAGGCGTTTCAACAAAGGTTGATTTTAAAGATTTCATGAACACATGGGGTCTTGATAAAGAGGAAGCAAAGAGAAGAGCAAAAGAAGCAACAGAGGGAGTAATTGAGTCTATTAAATGGCTTGAGGATATAGACGGTGTTTTACTTGTAATGGACTCTACTCAGGATCCATTTACTCAGGTAAATGTAACAATAATTGGAAATCTTGAAGCGAGAAATCTACCTGTTTTAATTGCTGCAAACAAAATAGATATGGAAGAATCTAGCCCTGCTACATTAAAATCTGCATTTCCTCAACATCCAGTTATTCCAATTAGTGCCTTAACAGGTTACAATTCAGATAATCTTTATTCCACAATGGTTAATCATTTTAGTAAGAAACGGCACAAAAAACGGAGGTAGGTGTATTTGAAGAGAACAGATGAAGAAATATCTTTTAACCTTATTTCACGTCAAAAATTAGATGAATTAACATCTGAAGAAAAATTAAAGTTTATTATAAAAGAGGTTAAAAAGGGTAAGATTTTGGTACTTGAAGAAGGTTTAACTCCTCTCGAAAAAACAAGTTTAATTGAAAATACAATGAAAGAAATTAAACAGGATACATTTATTGGGGTTGAAATGGAAGGTTATTCTGAGGATAGTCCAACATTTTTTCAGCGTTTATTTGGTTTATCAAAAAGACCTAGGATAACCTTAATTGGACCTGCACATATATTAAAAACAATTAAAAAAGACAGTAATATGATTCAAACTAAAATTATTTCTGGTAGAGGAGCAAAATAAAGATGCCTCACCAATGCCTTAAATGTGGTAAGATATTTGAGGAAGGATCTGCTCAACTTCTAAAAGGTTGCCCAGATTGTGGTGGAAATAGATTCTTTTTTACAAAGAACCCATTAAATGAAGATGAAAGAGATGCTATAACAAAAAAAGTTGGGAAGGATATTAACACAACTATTATGGAATTAATTGGTAATCAGTCTGAGGGAGTTATTGATAAATCTGGAAGTTGGGTAAAAATAAAACCAAAAGATGTTCGAAAGGTAATGGAAAAGCATTTACAAGAAAAAAGGAAGGTTGAGGAATCTAAAGATGATATTACTAAGGAAGATGTTGAGCTTATCACAGATAATGAATATAGAAAGGCAGTAATAGAAAAAGTAAAAGAGGAAACAGAAAAAGAAGATACCCCTGAGACAATTGATATTGAAAAACCTGGTAAATATAAAATCGACGTTAAAGGTTTACTTGAGGAAGAGCCTATTATTATTCAAAAAGATGGATCTTATACTATTCATCTTCCTTCAATTTTTAAGATGATTGATAAGGAAAAGAAAAGTTAGAATCTGCTGTTATAATTTTAATCTATTATGCATTTTAACAACAGCTTCAACTGCTCCTTTTGCCCTTTCAATCCTTTTTTCAGCCTGGAGACGTGTCATACCAGGTCCTGTAATTCCCAGACCAACTGGTTTGCTATATTCAATTGCAAGATCAGCAATTTTTCTTGCAGCATGTTGAATTACAATATCATCATGTTCGGTTTCTCCTTCAATTACCGCACCAATTGCTACAACACCGTCAATATTTTTTTTCTCAAGAAGATTTTTAACTGCCAGTCCCATGTCAAAAACACCTGGAACTTGAACAGTTTCTGCAATTTCAGCTCCAAGAAAGTCGGCGTGTTCTTTTGCTCGTTCAAGCATTACCATTGTTATATCATAGTTAAATTCTGATACAACCGCTCCAATTTTTATCTTTTCTTTTGCCATTTATTTTTCTCCCTACATTTTTAACGGGCCTGCATCTTCAAATCCTTCTCGCAAACCCTTACCTGCTTTCTTAATAAGATTTTCAGGTTTGAAAAGCAAATCTAATGCATTTAATGCATGTTCTCTGGTCCGTCTGTCTGCAAGCCAAGCAAGCTCATTTTCGTCTTTTGCTTCGTCTTCATAAACAAAAACTTCAAGTATATGTCTGTTACACATAAGTTGAGTTTTTATTAGTCCAGTACTTGCTTCATGAGCACATTGTTTATCTATAGGCTTTGATCCAGGCATACCTAATGCAATTACAATATCGCAGTTCTCTTCTTCAAAAAGTTTTTTACAAGCAACAGGTAAATCTTTGATTCCAGGAACTGTATAACGCTCAATTTTAAAACCTGTTTGATTGGACTGCAATTCATCAATTGCTGATTTACCCATATCAAATCTTGCAAATGTTGTATCTGCAATACCTATCTTTTTCATTTTTCTTCAATTTTCTCCATACTTTTTTGAAATTCATATGCAGAAATTATCTTACTTATAATCTTTCTAGTTCCTTCTAGATCACTTCCACCTTTGAATTCTGTAAGTCTTATGACTTTTGCATTAACATTTCTTTTTTTCAATTCATTTCTTATTGTTTTTTCATCGTGATATTGGTCAAAACCTAAAGCAATTATATCTGGTTTTATTTCTTCAACTATCTCATATATATCTTCTTCATAACCAATATAGGCTTTGTCAACGATTTTCAATTCTTTGATAAGTTCCAAACGGATTTGTTCAGAATTTACTGGTTCATGTTTTAATCGTCTTACAGTTGAATCAGTTGCGACAACTACAACTAGTTTATCTCCTAACTTTTTTGCTTCTTTAAGATAATATATATGACCTAAATGTAATAGATCAAATGTTCCAGTTGCCATCACTTTGACCATTTTTTCCACGCTTTAACAATTTCTTTTCCTTCTAGAAAAACAAACCCTTTTTTTTCTGCATATTCTTTAGCTTTTGGTTTTATCAAGGCCTTTCCATCATTCCCCATTATTTCACAGCCTGAACCAACTGGTGCTAGATTTGCCATTTTCATCATACTTATTACTAATTCTGTGTGTCCTTTTCTTGAATTAAGAAGATTTTTTGCTGCTATACAAATTGGCACATGCCCTGGGGATCTAAACTCTTTACCAAACATATTCGTGGAGATTCCATCATTAATATGTTCAATTTTTTTAGAAAGATCAGCAAATCTTTTCATTGTTAAACTACGATCATTATCAGTAATTCCTGTAAATGTATCTCTATGATTTATGTAAAGTGAAAAAGATGATTTTGTATCATATGGTATATCATTTGGAACAAGTGATTTTAAAACTGGATATTTATCATCAATATGGGCGTACATATCAGCTAAAAATGGAAGTTTTAATTTTTTTGCTACTTCATTTGAAATCATTAAAAATATAAGTCCGCCGCCATCCTTTCTCATAGTTCGGATGGATTTAGGAGTTACAAATTCTGAAGATATTACTAAATCTGTTTCACCTTCTCTACAATCATCATCATAGATTAAAATAAACCTACCTTTTTGTAAATCTGTTATTGCTTGTCGTACTTTTTCTATAAATTTACCCCACCTGTAGATTAAACATCCTTAAAATAAATTTTGGGTTACTACTCAGAAATTGGTTGTTTTATTGTTTCTTTGTTTTTAGAGGCTAAATATCTTGTTATATAACCGGCAATACGATTTCTAATTAGTTTGCTTGTTATGTCACTCAGTTCAGCAACCTTTCCTTTATTATGTTGAAAATCATCATATTTAAATTGATCTGGATATTTTTTTATAAGATTTATTGCGATATTTTTTATGAACGTTTGTCTTATATTTCCCAGTTATATCACCTATAAAATTAAGAGATTCGAATAAGTTATTGTTATTTAAACACTTTGTCTATTATTTTACTAATAAAAAAGGAAACAGTTTTCAATATGAATTTGCTATCCTTTTCGAGGGTTAAAAGATGACTATTGAGATAGAAGAATATAATGGTAATCCTATAATTTCCTTAAAAAGGGATAAAAATGACAATTATCCTTTTAGATTTGGTTTAAGAAAGGCTCAATTAATACTTGAAAATATTGATGAAATTAAAAAATTTGTTAAGAATCATACAAAAAATAAATAAGTTCTTTTTTTAAAAATCAATAAAATTTTTAGGTTTAAGTTTAAATATTTAATATTTAATAATGTTTTAATCTTTGAGCCAATAAATAGAAAAAAATAATAAAAATAAATATTGATGAGTGGGTAATATTATATTTAGAAAAACGTCATTAAAAGCATTTGCAAATAAAAAATTCAGTCAATTAGAAGAATATGCACTTCACAGTAATATAATTAGAAAGTTTGGAAAAATGGTTTACAGTTCTCGATTCTATAACTATATTACAAATAAATTTGACAAATTTAGAGATGAAAAATTAATTGAACAAATTAAGCAAGAACCAGTTCCTAAACATGTTGCAATAATTATGGATGGGAACAGACGTTTTGCAAAAGAGTTAGGTATTTCTCCAAATTTAGGTCATTTATTTGGTAGAGATAAAATTGAAGAAGTACTTGGATGGTGTTTTGACCTTAATATTAAAAATTTAACAGTTTATGCTTTTTCAACAGAAAACTTCAAAAGAGAAATATATGAAGTACAAACATTAATGAATCTCTGTAAAGATGAACTTATAAAAGCCTCAAAAGATTCACGAATTCATAAAAACCAAGTAAGAATTAGAGTTTTAGGAAAATTAGAGTCATTACCTGATGAAATTTCTGAATCAGCAAAATTTGTTATGGATCAGACTAAAAATTATGATAAATATTCTTTTAATATTGCACTAGCCTATGGAGGAAGAGAAGAAATAATTCAAGCAATACAAAAAATTGCACGAGATGTTAAAGAAGATAAGATGAAAATTGAAGATATTAAAGAACCCCTTGTATCAAAGTATCTTTATACAAATGGTATACCTGATCCAGATATTATTCTTCGAACATCAGGTGAAGAAAGAATCTCTAATTTTTTATTATGGCAACTTGCATATTCTGAGCTTTATTTTTCAGATGTTTATTGGCCTGCCTTTCAAAAAAGAGATTTTTTAAGGGCAATTAAAACTTGTCAACAGAGAAAAAGAAGATTTGGTAAGTAAAGTATAAGATTTATTCTGTATCTATATTATCTTCTTCATTTTCCAGATCTTCTGCGATTTTTGAAAGCTTTGCAAATTGGCAACTAAAAAAGTATAAAATAACACTTGCCCCTATCAATAAAATGGAAAATGCAAGTATTGTATTAATAGAAGATGTCTGAGAAAAGTTATATATTTGTTCAAAAAAACCTGAACTTTCACTTCCAGCGATAAAAGACACTATTTTCAAAAAAATAAAAATAATCAATAAAATTAATCCAATAAAAAATGAAATCTTACATAAAATACCTGTTTTGAAATCACTATGAATAGAAAAATATCTTTTTTTAATCATAATTACCTATCTTATGTTTCAGAGGAACTTTGTGATATATTTAGAGCATTTTGTACTTTGCTCTGCAATTCATTGAGTTTTTCCTTTGTTCTGCCTTCTTGTTTATCTAAGGTATTTTTTCTAAGCTCTAAAGATTCTTTGTTTTCTTTAAGTTCTTTTTTTATTTCATTTTTTCCTTTTGTCTTCAAAAGTATTGCTCCAACACTTTTATAAATAGGTGTTTTTTCATCTGTTTTTTCAATTTCTGTTAAAGCTTCTTCGATTTCCTTTAATCTTAACTCCACCTGTTGCCGTTGTTGCATTATCATTTGAAGTTGAATTCTCATTTGTTGTAATCTATTAATTTGATCTTGAAGTTGTTTAGATATTTCTTCCTCGGCCATAAATTTTTTCTCCCTTTTTTTGTGGTAATGAAGAATTCACTATTAAATGTATTGAATGAAATCATCTGTTTTTTTATTTAATTTCTCTTGATATTATAATATACAATTTATCAAAAATTGAAAATGAATTAAACTAATATAATGTAGAAAAATATTACAACCACCTCTTCTCTTAACTAATTTATATGAAAATCATTATATATATATGTTTGATTATAATATAAATATATCCTATAAAATATTCAAATCAGAATTGAAAATATCAAAAATGATAAATCTTAAATAATATATATATGATAATATTATGAAATCGATAAAAACTATTTTATAGGGTTTTTCGGTTTCAGTGTGAGATTTAAATATGGGGGATTACTTAAATGAAAAAAAATGATAAGATAGTTGTAACAGTAGGTGTAATTATACTTCTCTTAGCTGCGATAGGAATTTATTCCTGGG
This sequence comes from uncultured Thermoplasmatales archaeon, assembly GCA_964346655.1. GTDB lineage: Archaea > Thermoplasmatota > E2 > DHVEG-1 > DHVEG-1 > CAYFVP01. The sequence continues at coordinate 16,759 of CAYFVP010000086.1, read as the reverse complement.
CTCCTATAAAAACATCTTTAGCTAAGGCAGATATTAATGAATTCTTTAAAATTTCAGGAGATTTTTCAAATGCTCCAGAAGCAATAGTTGTTTCAGACACTTGTCCTTTTTATCCATTAATTGTCACACCTCTTGCTATTCATTATGATAAGCAAGGAAATCAAGAAGTTGCACCACTTTATATAGAAAATTCTTCAAATCCTTCCACTGCAGTACTTAAAGTTAAGTCAATGTTGCGAGATAGAGATCCGGATTTATTTATTGAAGATTCGATTTCTCCAAAAGAGGCATCATTAAAAATAGCTAAAGAGCATTGGAAGATGAGTAAAGGTGCATTAATAATAGAATACAGTGATATGGGTTATGAACTTGGTGTTATTGCTACTCCGATGGCATCATATCTTAGTATTCCTGTAATTGTTACAGATAAAATAGATTCAAGTGTTGAAAATATTTTTGAAAAATTAGGAGTTACACATACTTTTGTATGTGGAGAGAATTTAGATGGATTTGGAAAAGTTATGAAATTTAATAATGTCGACGAAATAGTTGATGCACAAATTGAACTTGTTTTAGAAAAATTTGGCAAAGTAGATTATATAACCTTAACAAATCCAATTGATGCATTGCCTCCAAAGGTGTTAGATAGCATTACAGTAACTATGGGTCCAAAAACAATTAAATCCAAGGCAAGCACAAGACTTCTTCAAGCAATACAAAATACCCAACCAATAAAGATTGGTGATTTTACTATACCTGATGATTACAAATACGCTCTAATTAAATTTGAGGGATATAATCTTAATATCGATGAAGTAGAGGATTATGGAGATTATGTAGGATTTTCAATTGGTGCGAATCTTCCAGATATTCCTGCGCCTCTTCAAAAATTTGAAGTTTTTGCACAGAGTACTGCAACAGGTGGAATAGCAATAAGAGATGCAAATGGAAATATAATTAAAGACAGATTATACGTTGAAGCTGTTGTATATGATCGTGGTGGCGTTGAGTATATTGTACGATCCTCAGGTCAATGGTTGCTTAGAAAATCGGGTCAATCAACTGCAACAGTTACTGTTGAAAAGCTTGAACATCCTGTATATTCATTGATGAAAAAACTTTCATCTACTGCACCTTATTTAACAGCATATCATAAAGGAATTGTTTTTGGAAAAAAAGATTTTGCATTTACTGCAGATGATCACATTATTTCATCAGAAACAGGAAAGCCAAGTCCGGGTTTTTACTTGCCTCGAAGAAATCCCAGAATTGTTGAAAATTCAAATGCATACATCTATGATAACATTATCATTCCTTTAAATAACATTCTTGCTAAACTGGCAAAAATTGAGTTAAAGGATGATACAGACTTAGAAGATTTAAGGGAGTATTATGATGATAATCCAGTATACATTGCTTTAGTTGGAGGTGCTACAGGGTTACCAAACTATATTTACCAAAACTATGTGGAACCAGTTGATTACTGGAATGGACAATATTCTTGGGGTGTTGGAACTCCAAGTGATGTTATATATGGAAATATTGATCCTGATCCATACAAATGGGATAATTTAGCAGGAGATGTTTTTACAAAATATCCCTATCAAGAAAATATTGTTGGTAGAATAACCGGTTGGGATGCTCAAGATGCAAGTGCCCTAATTGCTCGGAATATTTTTTATCATGATATCATTGAAAATCTATATGAATGGAAGGATAGTTATGCAGTTCTCATTGGGGCAGGAATGGATTTTAGACAACCACCTATAAGATATCCGCTAGCAAAAATATTTGGTGCTGCTCATCCAGGTGAACCTATGAAAATGTGGACCGGTTTTGGAGAAATAACACTGGAAAGCATAGTTGAAACAATCGCAAAACCATTAGGCTTTGAAACAATTCATACAGCATTTGAGGAAGAGGGATTGAACCAGGGATTTTCTAATGAACACTTAAATAGAATAAAAAAAGAAACTGGTCTATTAAATAAAATTAATCTATTTTTTATACCACAATTTACAAAACTTGTTGGGGATGGTCATGTAAAAGGTGGAGAAATAATTCAAAAAAGTAACTTTATTATCATAAACGGTCATGGAAATAAAAATATTCTAGTAACAGATGGTATCAATCTTGTCGCTGCTGGGTTTGGTGGTCCCATAAGAACATTTATATTGAAAAAGATATTGGAAGTGGTAAATCCTTATGTTGGTCCTGGTGCATCACTTGCAACCCACGGCCAATATGATACACGAGCAGTTTCTGAGTTAGATTTTAATCCTTCGTTTTTATGGCTTGAAAGTTGTATTTGTGGTAAAATAGATGGAATATCTCCACAAACCAGCCTTGGACAGGCATTTTTACATGCTGGAATTGCATCCTTAATTGCCTCACCTACTGGTTCAAATATCCCTGGAGGATATCTAGAGCCTAAACGCTCTAAATCCGATCGCCCATTATCTGTATTGCGTGCTTATATTACTACAAAACTAAAAGCAAGACAGGGAATATATCCTGATAACCACTTTGGTATTCTAATTTATAATGATTTGTGCCATCATTTAAAAGATGAAGATTCAACAATTGGCATGGCATTTAGAGATGCAAAAAACAATTATTTACCACAAGATGCTAGTTGGGAACTTTGGTGGTCCCCACCTCTTGTAACAACAGGTGACTATCATGAAGATATGGAAATCAGAAATACATATATACAAAGAATGAAGGAAAATGCTGCAGCAGACAAATTAATGATGAAAAACAAATATACATCATTTCAGGAATACATGTTATTTGGAGATCCGGCCTTAAATCCCTATGTACCTGGTGAATAAAAAAATATTTCACCAAATCTTTAAAATTTTAAAAGAGTTACAGAGAAATTAAATTAATACTAAAAATAAACATACTGAAGAAATTGTTTTTTTAAAACCAATTTTGACTCATAATTTCTGATTACCAATATTACAACAAATTATTAAATCATTTTTATATTAATAATTACCCAGATTCACAACTCTCTTCCTCGCTTTCATTTTCCATTATTTTTGCAACAGAAACAACCTTGTCACCTTCATTTAATCTCATAATTCTCACACCCATGGTATTTCTGCCTTGTATTCTTATATCCCGTAAAGGAACTCTTACCATCATTCCATCCTTACTTGTCAACATAATCTCATCTTCATCAGTTACTTCTCGTACATAGATAACTTTTCCATTTCTCTCATTTGTAATAATAGTTCTCACACCTTTACTTCCACGGTGTGTTTTTCTATAATCTTTTATTGGAGATCTCTTACCAAATCCATTCTCAGTAATAGTAAGAAGATTTCCTTCCTCTCCAACAACAGCCATTGAAACTACCTTATCACCAGAATCAAGCCTTATCCCAATTACACCATGAGTTACTCTACCCATGGGTCTTACTTCTTTTTCATTAAATCTACAAGCCTGACCATTTGCTGTTGCAATCATTATAGTTTGACTTCCATCTGATAGTTTTGTACTAATAAGCTCATCATCTTCATCTAATTTTATTGCCCTTATCCCATTTACTCTAACGTTGCTATATGCAGGAAGTTGTGTTTTTTTGATAATTCCTTTTCGTGTTGAAAAAATTAGATAATGCTGATCATCAAACTCATGGACAGGAATTGCAGTCTCGACATATTCCCCTTTTTCAAGTCTTGGTAAAAGATTAACAATTGCCTTGCCTTTAGAATGTCTACCACCTTCAGGTATTTTATAACCTTTTAGCCAAAATGCCTTTCCATGATTTGTAAAAAACATGATATAATCATGGGTTGATGTAATAAATGAATCAACAACAATATCTTCTTCTTTTGTTTGCATTCCTATTAGACCTTTTCCACCACGCCTCTGTGTTTTATAGGTTTCACAAGGAATTCTTTTTATATATCCACTATCTGAAATTGTTATTACAACGTCTTGAACAGGTATTAGATCCTCTATCTCAATATCAATTTCACCTTCAACAATTTCAGTTTTTCTTTCATCTCCAAATTGTTCTTTTATTTCCAAAAGCTCTCTTTTAATTTCATTTAATATATTTTGTTTGTCTGATAGTAACCATTCCAGTCCTTCAATAACTTGTTTTGTTTCATTAAAATCTTTTTCAACTCCTTGGATTTCCATACCTGTTAGTTTTTGAAGTCGCATATCAAGTATTGCTTTTGTCTGTTTTCCAGATAAGCCAAACCTTTCCATTAATCGATTTTTTGCTTCTTCTACCTCCCTACAACTTCGAATAATATTTATTACTTCATCAATATTTCTAAGAGCAATCAATATACCTTCAAGAATATGTATTTTTTCTTTTGCTTTATTCAAATCATAAGTAGTACGACGTGTAATTACCAAAACTCTAAATTCAATATAATATTGAATAATATCCTTTAAAGTCAAAATCTTTGGCTCTCCATCGACAATTGCAAGATTTAAGATACCAAAGGATGTTTGTAAATCAGTATGACCAAATAATTGGTTTAAAACAACATCTTCGATTGCATCGCGTTTTAACTCTATTACAATACGCATTCCCTTTCTGTCACTTTCATCTCTAAGATCGGAGATACCATCAATTTTCTTTGATTTAACAAGCTCTGCAATATTAATTAAGAGTTTTGATTTGTTTACCATATAAGGAAGCTCGGTTATAATTATTTTTTTTCTATCTTTCCCTTCAATGTGGGTTTTTGCACGAATCTTAAGAATTCCTTTACCAGAAGTATAAGCACTTAAAATTCCACCTTTACCATAAATTATTCCAGCTGTTGGAAAATCAGGGCCAATTATTGTTTCCATAAGCTCCATATTTGATATTTCAGGGTTATCTATTGTTCTGATAGTTCCATCTATTACTTCATTAATATTATGAGGAGCCATATTTGTAGCCATGCCAACAGCAATTCCCGATGCGCCATTGATAAGTAGATTTGGTAATTTTGCAGGTAACATAACAGGTTCTTTCAGAGATGCATCAAAATTGTCAATCCATTCTACTGTTCCTTTTTCTATATCTTGAAGCATTAATTTAGATATTTTTGACATTCTTGCTTCTGTATTATGATTGATAAACCCGTTTGCAGTAAAAGAGTGACATTCACTATCGACCTTTAAAGAGTATACTGTTTTTTGTTTATTTGTGGGTTTTATATCTTTTACTTGATTAAAAAAATAATTGTTTTTTAATAGATAATCTATTAAATTTTTATCTTTTTGATCTATTAGTTTAATTATATTTTTATAGTTCTTACTTAAATTATTATATCTATCAAGGTTGAATTTTTGAAAAAAAACATTATTGTATTTCCTTTTTAAATAATTGGTAATAAAAGGAATAAAATCATTTTTACTCATTCTATTACTATTGATTTTTGTAATTTTATCTAAAATTTGTTTTTTTCTTGAACAAGAAAAATTAATATACGTCTTAAATTTTCTAATATTTGAAACATCAGAAATAATAAGTTTAATGCAATTATTTCTTTTATCAATATAAGGATTTGTTGTTATTATACCAAAATTTAACAAAACAATTTTTAGTTGATTAATTAATTTTTTACTTTTTGAATTGTAAGTTAATTCTATTCCTTTACCAGAATGGCGTTTATCTATTTTATAAATAACAGAACCATCTCCTTCAAAAAGTCCACTTAAAAAAGAAGATAAAAATTCTTTTTTAGATTGTAAAATCGTAAATGGTATTTCTTTATCTTTTGATGTAACATTTTTTAATCCAATATTTTCTAAAAATCTTACAACAATTTTATAATAAATACTTAATTCAAAACAATGAGATTTTCTAAGTTTTCGTTCATATAATATAATACCTTTAAATTGATTAACAACTGCCTTTTTTACTTTATTATAAAATTCATAATTTGAATTATTGAATAAAATTTGATTATTATGAAAACTTCCTTCAGAAACAAGAGCACCTAATAAAAAAGCAAGCTCGCTGTTCATTTTAGATGGTAAACCGATTTTTTTCATTTTACTATTTAACGTTGGATAAAATTTCTTTAAATCAAGATCCTTTTTGTTAAATATTGATGATTTCCTGTTAATAACAACAAAATCATCTTTTGAAATGTTTTCCAATAATTTCCATTTAAAATATGGTCCACCATTATTTTTATCATATTCCCATGTTAGAATTGGATGATTATAAGAGCCCTCAAGTTCATATCCTTGGTTAGTTTTTAAATAAATTGTAATATGTTTTCCAGAATTAAAGAATTTTGCAGCTTTCTTTTCTTCATTTTGATAATTTGAAATATTTAAGTCAATTATTTCTTCGTTCTCCGTTGAAGATATATCTTTTATTTCTAAAATTCCATTATCAGTTGGAACTAAAGTATCTCCAGTAACACAATATCGCATTGCTGCAGCAGAATCTCCATCAACTGAACCGAAATTGCCTTGACCTTCGATCAGTGGATATCTAAGAGAAAAGTCTTGGGCCATTCTTACCATGGAATCATATACTGCTTGATCACCATGTGGATGATATTTACCAAGTGTTTCTCCTACTACTCTAGCAGATTTTTTATAAGGTTTATCATGGGTAAGACCCATATCATGCATAGCATATAAAATACGTCTATGAACAGGTTTAAGACCATCTCTAATGTCGGGTAATGCTCTGCTCATGATAACACTCATTGAATAATCAATAAACGCTCGTTTCATCTCTGATTCAATTGCACGAATGTATTCTTTTTTAGTTGGTTCTTCAACCATTTTAGCACCTATATATCAAGATTTACTACATCTTTTGCATGGATTTCAATAAACTCTCTTCTGGGCTCAACATTTTCACCCATTAAAATCGTGAAAAGTTCATCTGCTTCAACTGCATCATCAACAGTTACTTTCACAGTCATTCTGTTTTCTGGATTCATTGTTGTTTCCCAAAGCTGTTCAGGGTTCATCTCCCCCAATCCTTTATAACGCTGTATTCCAATACCTGTCTCACCCATTTCTTTTATTTTTTCAATTTTTTCTCTTTCAGTATAGGCATAAACAATTTGTTTACCCTTTACAAGTTTATATAAAGGCGGTTGAGCTATGTACAGATACCCCTCCTCAATTAATGGTCTCATATATCTAAAGAAAAAGGTTAGAAGCAAGGTTCTAATATGCTCTCCATCTACATCTGCATCTGTCATTATTATTATTTTATGATAGCGAGCATTCTCGATTTCAAACTCCTCTCCAATTCCTGTACCTACTGCTGTGATAAGAGCTAAAATCTCATTATTTTTTAGAATTTTATCCATGCGAGCTTTTTCAACATTCAAAATTTTTCCTCGCAGAGGCAAAATTGCTTGAAATTCCCGATCACGTCCCTGTTTCGCAGATCCGCCTGCCGAATCTCCTTCAACAATATATATCTCTGCTCTACTTGGATCCTGACATGCACAATCTGCAAGTTTTCCAGGAAGAGCAGAGGATTCTAAAAGGCCTTTTCTTCTTGTTAATTCTCTTGCTTTTCTTGCTGCTTCTCTTGCCCTGCTTGCAGTTATTGCTTTATTAAGAATAATTTTTGCGACATCAGGATTTTCTTCAAAATACTCACTTAATTTTTCATTTGTTAGACTTTCAACGATACCTCTTACATCAGAATTACCTAATTTTGTTTTAGTTTGACCTTCAAACTGTGGATTTCTAACTTTGCATGAAATAACAGTTGTTATACCTTCTCTACAATCTTCGCCTGAAAGACTATAACCTTCACTTTCAAATAATTTATTCTTACGTCCATAGTCATTTAAAACTCTTGTTAATGCACCCTTAAAACCAGATAGATGTGTACCACCTTCGTGTGTATTAATGTTATTAGCAAATGTAAAAATATTTTCAGTATATCCATCAGTATATTGAATTGCAATTTCCACTTCTACGTCTTCTTTTTGCGCTCTTAAGAAAATTGGATTAAAATGAAGTGGTGTTTTATTTCTATTAATATATTGAACAAACTCACGAATTCCACCTTCATATTTGAATGATTCATTTTGACCGTTACGTTCATCAGTCACCTCAATTTGTAATCCAGCATTTAAAAAGGCTAATTCTTTCAACCTTTTTGTTACAGTATCGTATTTAATATCAGTTGTTTCAAATATTTCTTTATCTGGTAAAAATGTGATAGTAGTTCCATTTTTTTCAGCTTCACCAATTTGTTTCAATGGTTCAATTGCATTACCATGATCATATTTTTGATAATATTCGATACCATCTCTTTTAACTTTTGCTTCAAGCCATTCAGATAGAGCATTTACGACTGATACACCAACACCATGTAGACCACCCGATACTTTGTAGGCTTTGTTGTCGAATTTTCCTCCTGCATGAAGTGTAGTCATTATAAGCTCAACACCAGATTTTTGATATTTTTTATGAATTGCAACAGGAATTCCTCTTCCATCATCAACAACAGTTACTGATCCATCTTTGTTTAAAAAAACTTGAATTTTTGTACAAAAACCAGCTAAAGCTTCATCAATTGAATTATCAACTACTTCATATACTAAATGATGAAGACCTCTTTCATCTGTACTACCTATATACATTGCAGGATTTTTTTTGACTGCAGCAAGGCCTTCTAAGACTTGTATTGAATCGGTATCGTAACTTCCATTGTCAATTATTTTATCTTTGTTCATTTTTCTTCACATCGAATCGAGTTTTTACACTAATTTATATAATTTTTCCATGAATTTTTATATCCCATCACCATAGTTGTAATATACCACTATTCATATGGAGTAAATGCTAATAAATGTTACTATCAAAATGGGCTTTTTTTAATCTTTTTTTTAAAAAAAATAATAAAAATGGTATGTTCTATTACAAAAAGAAATTTTGGGAGGATAAAAAAATGAAGAAAAAAATTGTAATAACTACTATTTTATTTTTGTTTTTAATACCATTGATTAGTATATCCTGTTCTGCACAAGATTATGCCACCGATTATGCTCCTATTTTATATTTTGAAGGAGAAGAAACATGTTATCCAATAAAAGTAAATTTTCATATAGAAAATTCAGATTTATATGAGGTGGGTAATACTATCCCAGTTGATACCCAACCTACTACTACATCATTATCATTTTATACTGATGAAAATGATTTGAATAACTACTATCTTGATAACCGATTAGGCTCCCCTGATAATCCAGATGGAATAATTAATAACTATAAAAATCTGGAGAGTTCATTAGGCTATTCAGTTTATTACCGGACTTATACAAATGGAAATTCAATTGTTGTTCAATATTGGATGTTTTATGTATTTAATAAAGGAGAATTAAATCAGCATGAAGGCGATTGGGAGATGGTTCAAGTTGTTATTGAGAATGGAAATCCAACTTCTGTTGCTTATAGTCAACATCATTTTGGACAATGGGCGACATGGGACCAAGTTGAAAAGGAAAATAATCACATAAAGGTTTATGTTGCACGTGGTAGTCATGCGAATTATCTAAGGTCGTACTCAGGAGTTCTTGGAATGGCAAGGGATTTTGTTGGTTCTAATGGAAAAGTTTTAGAGCCAAATGATTACACACTTATATCCCTTGATACACAAGACTGGCTTGAATTCGTTGGCAGATGGGGGGAATGCAATGGTGAAAACATTATTAAATTTATGAGCTCTGATGCTCTTGGAAGGTGTGGTCCACCTGGACCCATGTACCGAGAAGATGGAAGGATGTGGGATAATCCAATTTCTTGGGGAACTAGTCTTCCTCAAGCAAATGATATGATATTTTCAGGAGAATGGTTCTTTTATAATTTCGTCTTAATCTTCATAATTATTACAATAGCTTCATTATCTCTAATAGGTTTTTTCATTTATCGTAGACATAAAAAATATGGACTAGGTCCTCGTAAAGTTTCCTTACTTTATATCGATGGAATCAATCTAAAAAGTATTGGCAATATTCTTTGTATTGTTGGAATAATTCTTGCCCTAATTGGACTTTTTTATACTTGGTACTCAGTGTCTTATGATTTATCCAATATTGGTAGTATGATAGGAATTGAAGCATCAGGTATGCAAGATTTAATAAAAATAGATGGAATTAACGGTGTTCAAGTTACAATTCCAGGTGAAAGTGGTCCAATACCACTTGGAACCATTGCCATTCCATTTTCGCTTTTAATTGGAATTGGTATCATATTTTTAATTATAGCAACAATTGGTATACATCATAGTAAAAAACTTGGCTGGAAGTATATATGGCGTGGCATTAGACTTATTGTTCCAGTTATTATAATTTTAATAGTTATAACGGCAATTGGCAGTATTATTCCAGCTGAAGCAGCAGGAACAGATAGTGCAGCAACAGCAACAGTTACAAGTATTTTAAGCTCGATTTCTGGTTCGCCATTTGGAAATCAACAAACATTTTATATTTCACATGAAGGAGTATCTGTTCCTATCCCAATGGAATGGGGTTTAGGAGCGGGAGCAGTGCTTTTATTAATTGCAGGTATCATAATTATTGTATCAGGAATATTTGAGTTTATTGCAAATACACAGCTGTTTACTCCAAAAGATATTTCAGGAAAAAAATTTCCAACAATTACAACAATGCAACAACAACCTATGGCTCAACAACCACCTAAACAGGCTGTCCCACCCAAAGAAGTAACAACAAAAACTGCTTTTTGCACTGAATGTGGAACTAGAATTAAGGAAAATTCTTCCTTTTGTACTAACTGTGGTAATAAGATAAAAAAATAAGAATTCAATAAATTCAAATAAACACATTCTATATTAGATAAAGAGGATTTTATGATTATCAATGCTGATTTACACATTCACTCTCGTTTTTCGGGAGCCACAAGTGAAAAAATGAATATTGAAACCATTTCAAAAGAAGCGCCTCGTAAAGGTGTTGATGTTGTCGCAACTGGTGATTGTCTTCATAGTGGGTGGCTTAAAGAAATTAGGCAGTGCAAGGTTGTAGATCATGGAACTTTTGAACTTAATAACACGCGCTTTATTTTAAGTACAGAGGTTGAAGATCAAAAAAGGGTTCATCATCTTTTGTATTTCTCTAATCTTTCTTCTGTAATTGATTTTAAGGAAAGAATAAAATCAAGGTCAAAAAATCTTGAAACTGATGGTAGACCAAATGTGGCTATGGGCGGAGAGGAACTTGCAGAAATTGCAAAGGATTTAGATATTCTCATTGGTCCAGCCCATGCTTTTACTCCTTGGACAGCAATGTATGCGTATCATAATTCTTTAAAGGATTGTTATGGAGATTTAGATAATTACATTTCTTTTATTGAATTAGGGCTTTCTGCTGATACTAATTTTGCTGATAAAATTCAAGAGTTACATAGACTTACTTTTTTAACGAATTCTGATTGTCACAGTCCACATCCTGTTAGACTTGCTAGAGAATTTAATCGATTTGAGGTTAAGGATATAACTTATGAAGAAATTAAAAAGGCTATTTTGAGAATTAATGGTAATAAACCAATTCTTAACGTTGGCCTCCCACCTCAAGAAGGTAAATACCATGAATCTGCGTGTATTTCCTGTTTTACACATTATTCTCTAGAAGAGGCTCAAAGAAGAAGATGGAAGTGTGCATGTGGAAAAAGGATAAAAAAAGGTGTAAAAGATAGAATTAATGAAATGTCTGATTATAAAGAAACAATTCACCCTGATCATAGGCCTCAATATATTCATTTGATACCACTTGCAGAAATTATCACAAAAGCAGTCGGTCAGAGAACTCCTTTTACAGCTACAGTTAAAGCTAGATGGGAGCAACTAGTTAAAGCCTTTGGTAGCGAAATAAATGTTTTAATTGATGTTGATATTAAAGACATTTCAAAGGTTACTTCTCCTGCAATTACAGAAGCAATTCAAGCCTTTCGTGAAAAAAGGGTAATAATAAAACCTGGTGGTGGAGGCCAATATGGTCAAATTGAACTTCCAAATCCTGGAAATAATTTATTGAGAGTTTCTATGAAACCAAAAGATAAACAAACAATTCTTACAGATTATTAAAAGGTGAGTCATTTTGGATTACAAAATTGCTATACATAAAATAAAAATAATTATCTCAAAATCAACAAATATTTTAAATGATATTGTAGAATTTCTTTACAAAAACTTTGAAAAATATAATTGGATCGGAATTTATATAGTCAAAGGAAATGATCTAATTTTAGGCCCCTGGTATGGAAAACAGGCAACAGAACATACACAAATACCAATTGGAAAAGGTATTTGCGGTTCAGCTGCTAAAACCGGCAAAACTGAAATAATTCCTGATGTAAATACAGATTCAAGGTATCTAGCCTGTTTTTTTTCTACTAAATCTGAAATTGTTGTACCAATTAAAAAAGATGGAAAGATTTTAGGTGAAATTGATATTGATTCAGATATTAAGAACGCATTTTCTTCAGATGATAAAAAATTTTTAGAAAAAATTGCAGATATGCTAAGTATGCATATCTAGCAATTATTCAGTACTCAAGATCTTCATCATAGCCCCGGGGAGCTCAGAAAGGGTTCGTTCATCACTAAAAAGTAAAACAACTATTGATAGTTTAATATTTCTATTACCCCATTATGTCCCAGATAGCCTCTTTCCAGATTTTTCTAATGTCTTTTATCTTTAAATCTATTAATATCTTTTTATTATCCTTTATTACTAAATTCTTGCCTTTTACCTCTCCAATTTTTACAAAAGGAGTTTTTTCTTTTCTTAATATAGCTTCAAAATCCTTTTGTTTATCTGTTTTAACTTCAATAATCCATCTATCATTTGACTCTGAAAATATTTTAAAATCTGATCTTAAATTATTTCCAATATCTTTCAGATCAACTATTGCACCCTTATCACTACCGATTGCCATTTCAGATAAACACACACCAATGCCACCCTCACTAATATCATGACAGGAGGCAATAAGGCGCTTATCTATTGCTGATAGAATACCTCTCATGCACTTTTTTAAAATCTTCACATCAACTTTTGGAACTGTTCCACCTTTAATACAAATTAATTTAAAATATTCAGATCCACCCATTTCTTTTTCTGTTTTTTTACCAACAAGATAAATTGGGTTTCTTTCTGATTTTAAATCAACAGTTATACATTTTCTAATATCAGGAACTATACCTATTCCCATTATTTCAGGGGTTGGGGGAACAGATGTTTTAACTGATTCATTATAGAAACTAACATTCCCTGACATAAAAGGTAGGTTTAATTCTTTGGCAATATCTCCTAGTCCTCTGCATGCCTCATAAAATTCTCCCATTTTCTCAGGTTTTTCAGGATTTCCAAAGTTTAAGCAATCTAAAAGAGCATCTGGTTTTGCTCCAACAGATATAAGATTACGACAAGTTTCATCAATAGCAGAACATGCTCCGAAATATGTATCTATTTCCATAAATTGCGGATTTACATTTGCTGTTACTGCAAGACCTCTATAAGAATTTTCCAAGGGCTTTAGAACTGTTGCATCCCCATGTGTCTGCATTCCTAGTTTACCCTGTAGGGGTTTTATAACAGTGTTTCCTCTGACTTCATGATCATATTGACGTATTACCCATTCTTTTGATGCAATGTTTAATGATGCTAGTAATTTTTTTAAAATAATGTTCAAATCTGGCATTTCAAAATATTTTTCTTTTCCATTCTTTTTCTTTGGAATAGAAAACGGTCTTTGACAACTATCATAAACTGGACCTCCTGTATAAAAATCCATATCTAATTCTAAAACCTTTTTTCCCCTGTAAAAGACTCTGGTTATCTTTTCTTTTATCACTTTTCCAATAACAACTGCAGTTACATCCCATTGCCTACAGATGTGAAGAACCTTGTCAACATTTTTTTGTGAAACAAGAAACATCATACGCTCTTGACTTTCAGAAACCCATATCTCCCATGGTGAAAGACCTTCTTCTTTTAATGGAACATCATCAAGATGAATCTCGGCGCCATATCCTGCTTCATATGCCAGTTCGCCACAAACACAGGACAGACCTCCTCCTCCAAAGTCTTTAAGTCCTTCCAATAAACCCTTTCTATTACATTCAAGGGTAACATGAATTAATGGCTCTTTGGTAATAGGATCTCCAACTTGAACAGCAGATCTACTACTCTCTTCACTTTCATCAGTTAACTCTGCAGACGCAAATGTCACCCCATGAATTCCATCTCTGCCAGTTTTTCCGCCGACATAGATGTATACATTTCCTGGTGCTTTAGCCCGGCTATGAATAAGTTCTTCTTTCTTCATAATTCCAATACATCCAACGTTTACAAGACAATTACCAGTATATCCATTATGAAAATAGACCTGACCAGAAAGAGTAGGAATGCCTATTCGGTTTCCATAATCACGAATACCATCAACTACTCCTCTGAAAAGATATCTTGGATGTTTGACCCCTTTTGGAAGATCTTCTAAAGGATAGTCAAGTGGTCCAAAAAACAATGGATCAATATAAGCAATGGGTTGAGATCCCATACATACAACGTCTCTTACAATTCCTCCCACCCCTGTAGCAGCACCCCCATAAGGCTCCACTGCTGATGGATGATTGTGGGATTCAAGAGCAGCACAATAATAATGATTTTTATCAAATTCAATTATTCCAGCATCTTCACGAGTTATAATTTTTTTTTCCCCAATACCAAAAACATACTTTTTTAATGGGACTTTTGAAGATTTATAACAACAATGTTCTGACCAGGCCTGCCCAAGAGCTTCCAATTCCACGTCTGTTGGTTTTCTCTTTTTTCTTTGGAAATAATCTCTAATACGGGTCATCTCAGGTAATGCAAGGGCAATGCCCATTTTGTCACTAATGCCTTTTAATTCTTCATCAGTTGCAGAAAAAAGGTCGACCTCATACAGATTAAAAGGATAATTTTTTTGTTTAAATAATCGATCTAAGTCCAAAAGCTCTCCTCATGTTATTTTCTTTGAATTTTAAATTCATATGTATGAATTACAGGATTAGTAAGCAAGCGTTGACACATCTGTTCGACACTATCTCTTACCTCATTTTCATTTTTTCCATCAATTAAAAGATCAACTGTTCTAGTTATTTTTGCTTCTTTAACATTATTAAAACCTAGTAATTTCAAGGCTTTTAATGTATTTGCACCTTCTGGATCAGATACACCTTTTTTTAATCCAATAGTTATCATTACTTCAAACATATAATTTCAGCCGAAAATATAAGAATTAATAGATAAGTTTATCGATTTCAAAATTAGATTTTAGTTAAGATATTCTTGATGTTCTTCTTAAATTCTTCTATTGGACCTTCATTTGATACGACAATCTCTGCAGATGCAATGACAGTTCCTAGACCCCAGGAAAGTTCACGTTTATCACGTTTTTTTATTAGATTTAAATCTATACTATCATCTTCTCTTCCTCGATTCAATGCCCTTTTATAACGTATTTCATCTGAAACATGCACCGAAATTAATAAAAAATCTTTACCTAATTCTTTTTCAAAAGTCTCAATTTCTTCAATATTTCTAATACCATCGATAACAATTTTATCGGTATTCTTTAGTGATTTTATTTTCTCAAGGGTTCTAATAGCCCAGATGTCCATTCCCTGTTTCTTTCGCATATTGTCTGCAATCATTCCAACATTGTAATCAGTCAGACTTAATCCTCTTTTTTTGGTTTCCTCCCAGATCATATCTCCCATTCTTATAACTGGAATATTCATCTTTTTTGCAATTTTAACAGCTTCACTTTTTCCTGAAAAAGGCATGCCTGTGAAAGCAATAATCTTCATTTATATTTAACCTCAAATAGTAATGCAGGGGGAGCGATTCGAACGCTCGAAGACCTACGTCACAGGGTTTCTTAGTGTTTAGGTGTAATAATTTTCTTTTTTTCTATAAACACACCTAAGCCCTGCCCCTTTGACCGCTCGGGTACCCCTGCAAATTAAAGGGAACAGATAAATAATAATATTAAAGAAAAACCTTTCCAAAAAACCAATACATTATAGGATTTTAAAAGTAATATTTATTTTATATTGCCAAAAAGTAATTTTTTTTCCCCATATTTAGAATAACATTTCGAGCAAAACTTACGAGCAATTAATGAATGAAGATGTTTTTTAACTCCTTCTTCTAGATGATATATTTCATTAGGAGGGATTTGATTATTACAATTTGTACACACTTTTGGAATTTTTGCTACTTTTTTAACAAGATGGGTTTCAATTTCCATATTTTTTGTTACCTCCACATTTTTTAATTTACCAATGTCTTTATATTTTTTTCTTTTAATTTGAAAAGAAGTAGTAAATTTAAGTATAAGAAATGATATTCCCAAAAGCTATAAACATAAATGGTGGGGAGGCTATCCATCATAGCGAACATATATCTAAGAATGGATTATGTCTATAAGGGTGGGGTAGCCAGGAAATCCCGACGGGCCCATAACCCGTAGATCAGTGGTTCAAATCCACTCCCCGCTATTATTTTTATATTGTGTAATGTCAACTGAGATTAGTAACATTAGTTGTATAAGTGTGATTTGTCGAAAAATATTAATGATTATCTATAATTATCCAAAAGAGGTAACATATACTCTCCTTAGAGAAATGTTACCTATGATGGTAGTAGAACTCTTTTTCTGAAATAATCCTAAAGTGCTTATTGCCATTATAAGCACTCTTGAGGTGATATAATATGGAAAAACTATATGGAGG
>CAYFVP010000085.1:0-5228 GCA_964346655.1 uncultured Thermoplasmatales archaeon | reverse complement strand
ATCACACGATAATAATTAACGTGGTATGGTAAGATGAAAAGAATATTAATAGCAATTACACTGCTAATAATTATCTTGATAACGGTAGAAACACCATTAGCATCTAATATACAAATTATACCAATAAGTTCTTCCAAAAAAGATGGAAACATAATAATTGTTGATAAAAATGGAGATGGAAACTACTTAACTATACAAAGCGCTATAGAAAAAGCAACAGAGGGTTCAATAATATATGTAAACTCAGGAACATACAGTGAAATAATTAGTATAACAAAGAAAATAACTATAATCGGTGAAAATAGATACACAACAATAATAAATCCTATCTCAGAAGAAAACAAATATGCTATTCAAATAAGATCGGTAGAGGTTACCATAAAAAACCTCAGCATAACAAATAGAGGATCTGGTATTTACACCTCTGGAATTTATATCTTGGCATCAGGTGTAGCAATAGATAATTGCAATTTTTATAAAAATCCTATTGGAATTATCATATGGACATCAAACAATATTATTAGCAACTGTAATTTTTGGGAATGCTCAGATGAAGGAATTGCTCTCATTGGTACACTATATTCACAATGTGAAAATAACCAAATAATTAACTGCAATTTTTATGATAACTGTGATGGAATAGAATTACAATACTCATCAAATAACATTATTAGAGACTGTCAATTTTACAGCAACTCACATACAGGAATTGACGCAATAACATCATCAAACAATAAAAATATAATATCAAACTGTAATATTTATGATAATGAAGTACATGGAATATATCTTTCTGCATCATCTGAAAATCAAATAATTAATTGTTATATTTCAAATAATAAAAATGGAAATATTATTGAAAGAAAAAATTGTTACAACAATGAAATTAAAATTTCTAATGAGTACATAAATAAAATTAGGTTATTTTTGAATCAAATTCTAACAATACTTATGAGACGGTTTGCATATAAATTTTCAAACATTGAATTTTATTCTAAATTTACAAACTTTATTAATTTAAATTTTTAAATAAAAATTTTTTTTGTTAAATAATTATGTTTTACAAATTTAAATTAATGTTTAAAGTTAGTTTTAAACCCATTGAAATTTTGAATATTTGCAACATTTTTAAGATTTTTATTTAAAAAATTACTAATTGTTTCATAACTTACAAAACATTTTTATACACAACATTAATTCGGTTCAAATATGGCTAAGAATAGTGCAAAACAAATAAGGGAAGATGAAAAAAAGATCATAAGTGAACTTCAAAAAAATGCAAACAATAGCATCAATGAGATAGCTATTAGATGCGGTTTTTCAAGACAAAAAGTATGGAGAATTATTAAAAATCTTGAAAAAAATAATACTATCTGGGGATATACTGCAGTAATTGATGAATTAAAGCAAGACATGAAAAAATACTTTATCTTGATTAAAAGAACAAATCTACCTGTAACTTCTCAAATTATAGAAAGGATAATATCCAGAGAATTAAAGAAAAAATCTTCTGAATTAAATATTCAATTGATTACCAGCACCTATACAAATGGCGCCTATGATTATATTATCTGTTTCAATGCTCCTGATATCAAAAATGCAAAAAGATTTGTTGAAATTCTAAATAGATTATTTGAAGGAGCAATTTCTGAAATACAACTGATTGAAGAATTGTTTTGTGTTCAAAAATGTGGTATTGAAAATCCAGAGATAGATAAAATTAAAGAATTCTTTGAAAACACTGAATAATTATATTATTTTAGATTAAAAAAATAGTATAATTTTATAAATCATAATTTAATACTATTTTCAAAAAGGGGAAATTCAAAAATGGAGGAAAGAGTAATTGAGGAACTTGTAAACTTTTTAGAAAAGGAAATAACAAAGTTAAAGGAGGAAATAGATACAAGAACCAAAAAATTAAACACTTTTGAACATCTTGTTTCAGAATTTAAAGATTTTGAGGATTATTCAGAATACAAATATAAGTATGAAGAAATTATTGGGGAGCTTGATAAAGAAAAAGAGCATTTAAATGAATTAAACAAACACTATAAAAATATGGAAAACGAATGTCAGGATCTTAGAGGTAAGGTTAAAGGATGGCAACATTGGTTTGCTGAAAATAAAGATATCTATAATGCATTATTTTCTAGTGCTCCACCAAGTGCTATTGCAGCTAAGATCGATGAACCACCAACAGAGCACAAAAGTAAAAAGAAAAGAAAAAAATTAGGACGAAGAAAAAAAAAGTAACAAATGTTTATTCAATTAAATGTTTATGAGTTACTAATAATTAATCTTTAGACTCTTCTTCAGTCTTTTTTTCACTTTTTTTTCCAGAACTGCTGGGTTGATCCTCATTGGCAGGCTCTTGAATTTGGGCCTTCTCTTCAGGCTTTTCCTCTTTTAAAGATTCATCAGTAGGTTCAGAAGTATCAACTGAAGGCTCTTTAATCTCTTCAGATAGGTCTGAAGATGTATCTTCTTTTGGTTGTTCAACTGAAGTATCTGTAATTGGTAAAGATGTTTCTAATGGTGTTTCAGGTTTAACACCCATTGGTTTTTCAATAGGTTTTTCTTTAACCACTGGCGGTTTAGCTCCACCCTTAAACTCGGTATAACCACAACTACCACAACTAAAACGATTTTTATGTTCAGCTAAAAAAACACCTGGACCACATTTTGGACAATGTTTTCGAATTCGATTTATTCTATCACCTTCAATTTTGAAAAACTCGATTTTTTTCATAATTACTCCTTCTTTTCTTCAGATTTTTCATCTTCAGTTTTTTCATCTTTCTTTTTTTCTTCTGTCTGGGTTTGTTCTTCAGAAAACTTTTCTGATTGTTTATCATCAGGTGCTTCAACTATTAATTCTTTCTTATCCTCAATTGGTTGTTCTTGTTCAGGCTTATCTTTTTCAATTTCTTTTTCTTCTTCTAAAGGCTTTTTATCTTCCTCTTTTGTTTCTACTTCTTTTTCAGGTGTTTCCTCTTTTGGTTGATCTGGAGCTACTGGTTCAAGTTTTGGTTCAGGTTGTTTTTCCTCAGAAACAGGTTCAACAGGTTTAGCCTCTTCAGAAATTTCAGGTTTTGCCTCAGCTGTGGGAGGGGCTTTTACTTCTTTTTTAGCTTTCTTTTCTCTTTCCATTAGATTATTTCTTACAAGAATATAATCTGACTCAAAATCTTTTGTTTTTTTATCAGAAGAATAAACCTTTGCATAACCAGAAATCTGTTGTATTCCAAAACTAGAATCAATTGTACTAACAATAATGCTTTCCTTTTTCACATTCAGTTTTTCAGCAAGCTCACTTTTAATGATTTCACGGTTAGGTGTTCCTTCTCCCTCATGTTTTATGGTAAAATATATTTCAGTTCTATTTAGTAAGGGATTATTTCTTTTAGACTCAATTTCTATTTCCATAATACTCACATCTTATCAAGTACTTCTTTTACAGTTGCTTTATTTTCCATTGTTGGTTTAATGACCAAGACTCCTTTATCTGGCAAACCATATATTATAATTGCGTCTGAGGGAGCTAGAGAGATAACAGCTAAAGATGCTAAATCCTCTTCCCCTTCAACTTCAATCCTTGTTTGTATTTGTTTATTTGCATTTGTAAATGCGCAATTTATTGCATTCCATAATTCATCAGTAATTGTACCCTTGGGATTTTTAACCTTGATTACCTCATCGCCATATGATTTGATAATTTTAATAAATTCAGATGGAAATTTTCCTCTACGTGTCTTAAAATCAACAATACAAAAGGCAGGTTCAATAAAATTTTTCAAAATAGTATATGTAACTTGATCTCCAACTGAAATAATTAACTTTTCATTCTTTAAAAGTTGTAAGAGAGCTTTTTCCAAAACAAGATCGCCCATAGGCGTTTTCAGAATATCTCTTAAATTATCTGGTAATTTATACATAATAAGAAAAATTGATTACATAACCTTCAAAGCATATTTTCCTGGCCTTGTAATATTCATCCTTTTTGCTACTTGAGAATGCTCAGGTTCACGAATAATAACATAACCTCTCCATCTTTTTGATGTTGGTAGCGAGCAATTCGGACATACATCACTTTCTGTCAGCATATGACAAGTTTTACAGGCTCTAAGAATCTTCATTACTTACCCTTCTTTTTTCTTTTTTTCCTTTTCTTTTCTTTTTTCTCTTTTTTCTCTTTTTTCTCTTCCTCTTCAGTGGGTGCATAAATCCAATCATGGGCACCAAGTGCAGGCTGTCTCATAGTAAGGCCTATTTTACTTTCACGAGTTGAAAGTTCATTTAAACTAACTGCAACAATTCGTGCTCTAACAGAATCGCCAGTTCTTAATGTTAGTTTCTTTTCCTTTCCTGTTACAATTTCATTATCAGCATCAACTTCAACGTAATCATTCATAATTTGACTCATATGGACAAGAGCATCAAGGGGACCAATATGACAAAACGCACCAAATTCAACAATCTCACAGACTACTGCATCAATTACCTCTTGCAATTCTGGTTTAAAAGTTAATGCATCAAAGGAAACCTTTTGATACATTGCCCCATCTCCATGAATAACAATACCATGACCAATAGGTTCAATATTATCTGCAACAATAATAATTCCATATTGTTTGCGCATGGTTCCTTCGAAGGTTTTTTGAACAATATCAATTACAACCTGATTTATATCCTCAGAGAATTTATCAGGGGGAATTCTGATTGTATCTTCAATTTTTACTCTATAATACATATTAAATCCCTACATTAAACTAAATATAGCCGACTTGGAATATATCTTTTCCTTATATTCCTTTTTATGAAATATAATATACCAAAAATGGAACATATATCCCATCTTTGGATTATTATATTCCAAATTTGAGGTCACTGATATCCAACCAATTTATTATCTTTTTGATATTCTGCTTTTCGATGTTCCTTACAATATTTACCTGTCGAATAATTAGGGCTGTACTTATGCCAGATTGGGATTCTACAATCAGGATATTCACAAAATCTTTTCTTTTTTGCCATATTTTTTAAACTTCATTCTACAACACATTTATTTTCCCACATAAACTCCTTCTAACGATAACCTTCAAATATTAGGAGGGATTGAATCATCTGAGATTACGCGGTAAATATACAGGTAGTCCGCATGATATCATTTTGGTGCCGGTGTTTGGTGGAAGTTCTGATGGAAATGATCATCGGTTTGATACGAC
>CAYFVP010000084.1:0-15526 GCA_964346655.1 uncultured Thermoplasmatales archaeon | reverse complement strand
GGTGGGATAATTAGACAGAGACGGGAGGACCGGCGGGAGATGGCTTCGTTTTCAATTGGTCTTTTGCATAATATTTTTACTGTGCGTGTAAGACCGGTTTAATTTTGTCCCAATGTCCTCCTCAATATTTTAATCATGTATTAAGTATATAAAACTTTTAGATAATACATTGTGCAAAAAGGGATTAAATTGTCAATAAAATCCTAAATTATAAAATTAAACAATCTCTGTATTATTGGAAACATATCTATAAATCTCATAAATAAAGATTTACAATATGATTCTCTGGTTCTTGGGATAGTAATTTTGATTTCAAATTCACTTGTCTTGCCCTCATCAGCATACCAATCCATTGCTTTGGCTTTAATAGTATGCGCCCCTCTTTTCATCCATCTATATGTCCTTGTTATTTCTGTTCCAGATGAATAAGGACCGTCCCATTTCCTATTTGAATTATCATCCCATTGGACATAATACCATATATCATTTCCTTCAGGATCTATTGACACAAAATTAAAATCATATTTCATGCCTACTTTACCAGATGTTGGACCTGTAATATTCGGTGGACTTGGTGGATTGTTAGATTCTTGTATCTTTGCAAAGGTAGAGTTACTAACAATGTTATTTTCATCATCTTTAACTGTTAAAACTACAGTATAGATACCTGGATTTGTATAAGTATGCTCGGGATATCTTTCATCTGAAGAATAAGAGTCACCAAAATCCCAATGCCAGGTATAGGGTTCAGAACCACAAGAAGTAGACCCGTAGAAATGAATTGGCTCATTAATGATCCCATAATATGGTCCATTTGCATCAACCTGCAAAGAAATACATGTTAATATAAAGTCATATATTGTGTTCTCATTAATACTAAGCCAAACCTCTTCTGTTGAATACCCTTCTTTATAAGCAGTACAATTCTTTAGGCACCAACATATTCGAATATTAGTTACTCTATAATACCCTGATGAATCAGTATAATTTTCTTCATAAGTTTCATGGAAGCTAACCCTTACTCTTGCTTCAGGTATAGGATTCATATAAGTATCTTTGACATAGCCTGATAAACTCCCATTATTAGGATTTGTTACCGCGATAACAATATCAGAGTTATAAATATTAAATCCCGGGATTTCCGTTGCAATTATTAATGGTATGACACCTACGTTTAAAAGTATAACAATTAAACCATAAACCAAGGATTTTTTAAAAAAAACATTTTCCTTCATTTTTTTCACTTCCTCCAATTTGGCACATTCACATATAATTAGAAGTATTTAAACTCTTTTAACAAAAATTGATGGATAAAAAGAAAACAATAAACACAAATAAAAAATAGAATTAACTTTAACTAAACATTAAAAATCCACTTCCATCTTGTTTTGTTTCAAATACAAATAATATTTTTAATAAATTATAATAACAATTTAACTTCATTTAATAATGTAAATAATATTAAATATTATTAAAAAAAATCACTCTATTTTTTATTTGAATATTTGTTGTTTAATCCATGTAGTAACTAGCTGGAAATGGTTCAGGTTTTAGACCTTTTCTTTCTCTGACCTGTTTAATTATATCTGGCTGAAGTTGTCTTGGAAGTGGTTCAAAACCCATGTTTTCAGTGTTCCATAATACTCTACCACCTGTTGCCGATCTTATTGCTGATGCAAAACCAAACATTTCAGCAACTGGTGCCTTTGCATCAATGTTTACCAGATCTTTTTCTGTCTGCATATCTCGAACAGTTGCTCTTCTCTGATTGAGCTCTCTTGAGGCATCGCCCATGAGCTCTTGCGGAGTTGAAATAAATACCTTTTGAATGGGTTCAAGAATTATTGGATCTGATACAGTTATTGAGCCATAAAGTGCATTTCTAACAGCAGGAATTACTTGAGCTGGACCTCTATGAATTGCATCTTCATGTAATTTTGCATCAACAAGACTAACAAGAAGTCCCTGACAAGGTTCAGATGCGATAGGTCCACTTTTCATAACTTCTTGAAATGCTTCTTTAATTAGTTCCCTTGTTTCGAAAAGATACTGAATACCCTTTGTAACATCTGTAATAATATTGAGTCCCTGTATACCAAAAACACCTTTTGCAACATCCTTTGACATTCCAAGATCTTGTAATTTTTTTGTAACTTCGTTTCTGTATTTTTTAACATTTTGAGGGATTTCATTGTTATAAAGAGCTTGAACAATATTTGCTGGGAGAGGTTCAACTATTAAATAGAAACGATTGTGTTTATTTGGAGATTTGCCTTCAAAACTATGAGGACTTCTCTTTGCAACAGACTCCCTATAAACAACAATGGGTTCTGAAGTGATTATGTCGACTTTATAGTCATTTTTAATTCTATATTCTGTAATTTCAAGATGAAGTTCACCCATACCGCTTATAAGATTTTCACCTGTTTCCTGATTAATATCAATTTGAATAGATGGATCTGCTTTAGAAACAGTTCTAAGGACCTCAATTAATTTTGGTAAATCTTTTGTATTTTTTGCTTCAACTGCAACAGTTACTACTGGTTCTGATATATGAACGATTCGTTCGAATGGCTCAGTATCTGGATCATCAACTACAGTACTACCAGCAATTGCATCACGGATACCTGTTGCTGCAACAATATTACCTGCGGAAACAAATTCAACAGGAATTCTATCTGATCCAACCATTAAATTCACCTGTTGCACTCTATTAATCCTGGGCATTCCTATAACATATACTTCATGACCACGCTCAATTTTACCACTATAAACTCTACCTACTGCTACTTCTCCAGCATGTGGATCCATAACAATTTTTGTAATCATTACAGCAAGGGGTCCTTTATCATCAGTTTCAATCATACTTTTTCCAACAGGAGAATTTTGATCTCCTCTCCAAATATGAGGGATTCTGTATTTTTGAGCAACAATTGGTGGAGGCAAATGATCAACTACCATATCAAGTAAAACCTCATGGATTGGCGTTTTTTTCGCAAGCGTCTTTTGATCATTTTTATTACAATAATCATAAATATCTTTAAACGAAAGGCCTGACTTTTCCATGTAAGGTGCAGATATAGCCCAATTATAATAGGCTGAACCAAAAGCAACACTGCCATCTTCTACTTTAACATTCCATTTACCTTTAAATTCTTCTGGAATAAACTTGTTTAAAAGTTCATTAAATTTAGATATAATTTTAATAAAACGCTGTTGCATCTCTTCAGGTGTGACACGTAATTCATTAATTAACCTGTCAACTTTATTGATAAATAAAATTGGTTTAACCTTTTCACGAAGAGCTTGACGAACTACTGTTTCGGTTTGAGGCATTGCACCTTCTACTGCACATACAACAACAATACAACCATCTACAGCACGCATAGCTCTAGTAACATCACCACCAAAATCAACATGACCTGGAGTATCAAGTAGATTTACAAGATATTCTTTACCTTCAAACTCATGAACCATAGAGGCAGAAGCAGTATTGATTGTAATACCTCGGTCTTGTTCTTGTTCATCAAAGTCAAGAACTAGTTGTTTACCGGCAAGATCTTCACTCATCATACCGCAACCTGCTAGAAGATTATCTGAAAGAGTTGTTTTTCCATGATCAATATGGGCAGCAATTCCAATATTTCTGATAAGATCTAATTTATCCATTAAGTCTTTTGCTTTTTTGATGTTATCTTCTTTCTTTCCCATTCTAACAACCTTATAAATTTTATATTAATAAATCGAAATATTACCTATCTAGCTGATTTTGCTACGCGTTCGATGTCGTTTTTCTTAGCAACTGCATAAGATGCAACATCATTTTTAGCAGCTTTTATTATTTCATCTGCAAGACATAATTCAATACTTTTTTTATTTTTATGACTGGCATTAACTGCTCCGATACAGATATTTCTGAGTGAAATATCAAGTCGTCTCTGGGGAGCAATATCAACAGCTTTTGGAACTGATATTCCTCCAAATCGAAGACGAGTGGTTTCTTCAACTGGAGCACAATTTTGAATGGCATTAATAAAAATTTGTAAAGGATTAGTTTTAGTTTTTTTCTCAGTTATTTCAAGTGCTCCTTTTACAACTTTGTAAGCTTTTATCTTCTTTCCGTTGTAATGTTCTGTTCTCATGATATTATTTATTAATCGTTCAATTATTGGAATTTTGGATTTTGCAAAAAGTTTATTGGAATACACCCCACCCAAATAGATATTTTCTGTATCCAAATTTATATATCGTGCAAGGCCTTGATCTTCAATTTTTACATCTTTAACATTATATTTTGCTAAAACCGGGAAAAAACCTGAGCTTGTTTGTTCACTTTTTTTAGCTGTCATATCTATCGTCTCATTGCCTTTTCTACTTTACCTTTTATCATTTGTTGAAGTGATACATCGTTAACCTTAATTACCTTAAATCTAACACCTGGAATATCACCATAACTTCGTCCCATTCTTCCGCCAATTCCCTCTACTAATACTTCGTCATGCTCATCAATAAAGGAGATAGCATTATTACCTGGTGCAAAAGCAGTAATCTGCCTACCATTTTTAATTAGCTGAACCTTTACACATTTTCTAATAGCTGAATTAGGCTGTTTTGCTTCAATTCCAACTTTTTCTATAACTATTCCTCTGGCTTGAGCTGTTCCTTCAAGAGGATCTGCTTTTTCTTTTAGATGCAGAACTCTTTTTTTGTAGTAACGGTCATTCCAATGTTGTTTTTTTCTGGAATTTTTTAATTTTCTGGCTGCGTTTATACCTTTTCCCATATTTCACCTATTAGATAAGAGTAACGCAGTATGCACTTTTAATATTTAAAAACTTGGGATGCTTGGTTTTTTAAAAAATAATATCAATTTTATTTTTATTTGATAAAAACTATTATAAGGTAATTATTGTTTTTAATACTATCGGGAGGAAACAATGAAGAGTGTTATTCCTATTGCAATAATTGGAATTTTAATCTTCAGTGGATTTGGATCTAATATAATTGCAATAGGAAAAATCGAAAAAGTAATTACTGAAAAAATCATTTTTTCACAACCTGAAATAATTGAAAAAGAAAACTTTATATGTATAGATATTCCAGATGCAAACTCAAATTATTGGGAAACAGGAAAACCATTATTACCAGTGGTAAGTAAGGTGTTTACTTTTCCATTTGGAACAAAAATTGAAAGCGTTCAAGTATTGTTACCTGATAGAGTTTTAAAAAAAATATCAAAACCTATTAAGCCCACTCCAGAAGTTCAAACTATTTCATATATCAATAAATCAATTAAGGTTAAAAAACAAAGTGAAATATATTATCGAAATCTAGATATTTATCCCAAACAGCAATTTTCCTGGAGACTTGCTGCAGGAAGAAATGGCAAGGATCATGTTATCTGTTGTGCAATTAGTATTTTTCCTGTTCAATATAATCCCAAAGAAAATTTGATTTTATACGTAAAATATGCAGATATTAAAATAAAATATATTCCACCTGCTAGTCCAATAAATTTTCCAGAGCAGTATGATCTATTAATTTTGACACCAACAGAATTTGAATCAGCTTTGCAACGACTTGTTGATCATAAAAATCAAAGAAATATAACTACAAAGCTTGTTACACTTGATAAGATTCCTTCTCAAGGTTCTGACACTCAAGAAAGTATCAAACTCTATATTAAAGATGCAATTGAAAATTGGGGGATAGATTTTCTTATACTTGTTGGAAGTGGTCTTCAAGATGAACCAAAATTTCCATTTAGATATGCATGGATTGGGGATAGTTATGAGGATAATTTTCCCAGTGATTTGTATTATGCTGACATTTATAATGGAACAATGGGTTTTTCTGATTGGGACTTTGACGAAGATGGTAAATTTGCAGAATATCCAGATGATATTCTAGATATAGATGTTGTACCTGATATATGTTTAGGTAAAATCCCTTGTGATTCTGTTAGTGAACTCAATGCCTATATTGATAAAGTAATTTGGTACGATAAACATAACAAGATGACAAATAAAATTATACAAGTTGGAGGAGATACTTTTACAGGTGATTATGATGGGATTTATGAAGGAGAATATTCAAACAGTGAAGTACTAAAAAAATTGCCAGGTTATAAAACTACAAAATTATGGGCATCTCAAGGAAAAGTAACTAAACTTAATATTGTAATTGGTTTCAAAATAAGTCCAGATTTTTACGATTTCTCAGGGCATGGAAGTTTCAAATCGTGGGCAACTCATCCTCCTAATGATCATACTGTTTGGGTTCCAACAAACACTTCAATATCAGAAAAAGCTGGATGGCATTATGGAGATTATGATTTATACTATCTTAGAAATCCAAAAAAATATCCAATTGTCTTTTTTAGTTCTTGCTCAAACAACAAATATCATAAATTTAAGGATTGTTTATCCTGGAAAACAATTAGACATCCAAATGGTGGCGGTATAATTGCATTTGGCTCATCTGGTATTGCCAACGCAGCTTCTGGAACTGAAATTACAGAGCGATTATTGGGATGGATGGAGGTTCATGCATTCGATGAATTATATAAAACTAAGAACTTGGGTGAAGTCTGGTCAAATTGTGTAAAGGATTATTACACTACATTTGAATCAACATTAAGTAAGAATGATTACAAAACAATGCTTGAATTATCAATGTTTGGAGATCCAACATTAAATGCAGAAGATGGTGATGACCCAAGATTTCGCTCTATCGACTTTCCATATTTAAGAATTTTAAAGAGAATCATTAAATATTTTCCACTGTTTGAACGACTAGTATCACTTATTTTATAGATTAGATAAAAATATTTACTAAACGAAAACAATTAACATTTGTTAATGAAAATTTTATTCTAATTTTTACATATCTAGTTATAGCTTCGATTTCCATTTTCATCTACTACTAATTTATTTGATTTTGCAACTGTATAACTTGTTACATCTGCATAAGATTCCGCATCAATATTTTGATTACCATATGTTACATAAGAAAGTCCTGAAAGTGAAATCTCTAATGATTCATTACTTCCATCATCAATAAAAAGTCGTAGATGTTCAGCAGATTCGATTCCGAAATTTAGATTTATCTCTGTATTAACATTTACAGATGTTCCTGCACACTCAACTGGAATCCAGCCTTTATTTCCAACATTATCTCCGACAAATACCTCTACCCATGCATGAGGAACAGCTGTTTCTTTTTCAATTAAAAATCCTCTGATAAATCTAGCTGGAATGCCAACTGATCTACAAAGTGATATATATAAAAACGAAAGATCATCGCAATCTCCAGTCCTACTTTGAAATGTTTCACTAGTAGGTTGCACATAATTTGTTCTTATATGTGTCTTATATTTTGTATTTTGTTTCAACCATTTAAAAAGCTCTTTTGCAACAACAAATGAATTATCTGAAGAAGTTTTATTGTAAACAGATGTTGATATTTCTTTAATATTTAGATTTTCAGGGTCAATAAAAACTGTTGTATCATTTGACTGAGGCTTTGTATATTGAGAAAATATGTCGGTGTTTTCATTTTTTATTTTTTGAATGTTTTGTGCATTATTTCCTTTTAAATCTGGTACCATAAAGCTATTAGAGCTAACTGATGCCGTAATTCCTAGATCATAATTTTTATTTGTATTGCTATGGATATTCCAACTGTATATTTTATTAAAAGTTGCTAATATTTTTATTATATAGGACTTATCATGTACCTCTTTTGAAAGAACTGATCCAGAAAGAACATCAGGTTCATCACAATCATATTTTATTTCATAATCACCTGAACCAGTACAATTTATCATGTATCCATAGCTTACTGTATATAATATTGAAGTAGGATGGGACTCATAAGTTATGGTATTGTCTAAATCATTTAAAAAATCTAAACAACCAGCTGTTGCTAGAATAAATAAAACAAGAACAATTCCAGTAATACCAATCTTTTTTTTCATATGTCAAATTTATCTTCTAAAAAAACCCTTTTTTTCTACTTTAAGTGAAGCACGATACTTGCATCCCTGATTCATGGGACATTTGATACAAACTGGGTTATCTGGATTACAAAAATCTCTACCAAGCCTAGCTAGCGATTCAAGATATTTATAAACATTTTCATTCATCTTTTCGGCTTCTTTTGTAAGAATCGTTATAGCCTGATCTGGATCATCTGTATTAATCCATCCAAGTCTATTTGCAACTCTTGAAACAGTTACTGCTTTATCTGTAAGATTATCAGGGCTTTTCTTTGGTTCATTATGTTCAACTAAATGTTTTGGAACTTGAATTTTTAGTGGAGGGGTTGGTTCATAAAAATCATCAGTGCCTTTTTTTGAAATATCAACAGACTTGCCGCCATGACTTGTCTCACGTGTCCTTATCTCAGTCATAATGGGAAGCTGAAGACCGGAACCTGATATAAAAGCAACACCAATAGGAAGACGTTGAATTTCACTAAAGGTCTGAGTTGTAAGGCCTTCTACAGATTGAATAATTGCTTTCAAATCATTTGGATTTGTAACCTTTAAAATAATATTTGTGTTACACTGTGAAATAATATTTTTATCAACCTTTGCTGGTCTTTGACTTACAACACACAGACCCATTCCAAATTTTCTACCTTCTGAGGCAACAGTTCGAAGTACAGTTGATGAAACAGCATTACCATATCCACGTTCAGGACAGTAGTTATGCGCTTCTTCTACAATGAAAAGAAACGGTGGTATTTTTCCTGCTTTTCTATCATCAAAGAGTTGTTTTGTTAACCGAGCTACTACTACATCCTGCACATCTGGTGGAACTCCTTTCATATTGATTGTTGAACATTTTCCTTTTATAACTATTTGATCTGAAGAGGTTCCATTTTCAGAAAAAACACCAATTGAATCAAGAGATTCAAGTGAAGCGATAACATTCCAACGAGCATTGCTTTTACTTCTATTTACCGCATCTATTATGTCTCTTAAGTTATACACCTTTTTGTACTCTTTTATTTCTTTTATTGCCTGATATAAAACTCCAACTTGCGGACCTGATAGTTTTGCAGAAAGTAAATCAATTATTTCACGTGCTTCAAGATTAACACCTGAAAGTGTAAGATGTTTTGCATTAGCTCTTGAACCAATTGGTGAATACTCAATTATTTGACCTGCATAATCTTTAGCTTTTATTCCAAACCTCTCCATGTTTTTCAAATCTTTCCTACTTTTATTTGGTTTTGTAAGAGAAGTATATTCACCATGTGTATCGATTATCACCATTGGAACCTTCTTTTTTAAAAGTTCCTCGATAAGAACCCCACACGCGTAACTTTTTCCACCCCCAGTTTTTGCAAGAATACAAATATGTTTCTGAACTAGTGCGTCAATATTAAGATAAACCGATAGCCTGTGACCTTTTAGAAGACCCATATAAGCACCATTTTCTTTAGATGCAGAAAGACCAAGGACTTGTCTTATAAGGTTCTCTTCAGCCCTAACAATAGCTGTTCCAGAATTAAAAGGAGATCTAGGAGATTGCAAAAGTCCTTTTTTATCTCTATAACCTATGACATCAGCTTCTGCAGAAAGACTTGAATTAATGGGAGGAAGTTCACCTCCTCTCATCATTAATGTAGCATTATTAAAATCAAGGTCAGAATGTTGTTTTATATCCATTACCTGAGCAAGCATATTGCCTTCTTTGTGTGGTGCAAATATATAGTCAAATTTCTTTAATTTTTGTTCATCAACAGCAAATCTAAATTCAGTTGTCCCTACATTACCAAAGATATAACCAACAATCTCACTTTTTTGTTGCATCACATATCCCCTAAATACTTACTAATATAACCAGTATATATTATAGTTTTTGTAATTTTAAAACCTGTTGTGCAGGTAATTGTGCAAGTAGCTTTAGAGCTTCAATTTCTAAAAAATGTAATTTACCAGGAATTACAAGGGTGTGTAGAGGTGGGCCAAAATCTCTTTTAATTAAATCACCAATTAAACCTGCAAAAGCAATAGGTTTTTCTGATCCTGCTTGTGCAACAACACATATAATACTATTTTTTGAAACTATTCCTTCTTTTTGTTTTTCTTCCATTTTTAAAAGGAGGGTCATACCTTCATTTGCAGTCATGTATTTCTTATTATGCTCCTGGATATCAAGAAGAATTAAACTATGCAAATCCATTTTTTTATTTTCTTTAATAACATCATAAGGGCTTAATGGAAAATAATTTTTTTCAGGATATGCAAGGGTTGTTGTTCTACCAAATTTATAATTTTGTAAACCTAAAATTCCTGGAACTGCTGTTATAATACTACTTCCATGAATAATTTTTGTATTCACTCCCTTTTTAATTGCCCTTAATCTCAAATCAATATGAGTTGTTGCAGCCATTGGATCTCCAGCAGTTAAAAAAACAACATTATTTTGTTTTGCAGAGTTTAAAATCTTGTTACCTTTTTCTGTTTCATCTCTTGATAGAATTTCTACTGATTTTCCAATTTTTTTTTCAATTTTTTTAATATCAGTTCCCATAAGTTTTGAGGTATAAAATTCGGCATATACTTTATCACAGTTCCTAATTTCTTCTAAACCTTTAAGTGATATATCTCTTTCATCAAAGAGTCCTAGACCAATAAATACTAGGTTATTTTTTTTCATAGATTCCAGGGATGCCTTAATAAAAGTCAATACAAAAATGTTTGGCAAGCATAGAGAGAGGACAACAAACGAATTTTTTCATGAAAATGTAAAAAATATGTAAATCTTATTTAACAATGGATTTAATATATAATTCCACAGTCGAACAGCGGATTAATTTTTTTCTAGGAGGATTTTTTCGTTGATATGTGACAGTATTTACCATACAATTTATATACTGCTTATCAGATTCAAATATGTAAATAAGAGGAGGTAATTTGGTATGAAGAAAAAGAATAATTTGAAAATTGGAGCTCTACTATGTACAGTTTGCTTATTTGTTCTGATTTATATACCAAGTGTTGAAGGACGGGTTATAGAATATCCAAAAGAAGATGGTCCATATACTATCTATATTGGTGGACGTACAGATGGTAGTGGTAAATATAGTGACAATATAGATTTTAATTCATACTTGTGGCCATTTTGGGATTTAGATTCTGATGAGTGGATAGGTTATGGATTAGAAGGAATCGCTTTTTTAATAGTTAATGGTTCATTACAAAAAATAAATTTTCCAGCGTCTATTACATTTAATGGTTTTAAGGGATTTGCTCCAACCTATTGGATGATTATCCTATCATTATTATTTTTCCCTAGAATAAGAGTATCTGGTGAATGTGAATCAATTATAGTTCAAGATTCATCATAACCTTTTATATATCAAACAATATTTTCTAATCAAAACTCACAAATACAATAAAAGAAACCACATCCTCTTTAGAATTTTAGGATTAATCCCATCTAAAAGTTTTATATACTCAGTATTTGATTTAAATTATTGGAGGAGGTTAAAGTTTGAGTAGAAGGTCTCTTGCATTTGGAATATGCATCTTGTTGATATGTTCTGCAATTGTTCCTATTACTGTCGGATTTTATGTCAAGGTTTCAAGGACAGAGCAACCATCAATAATTGGTGGAGGTAAAACCCTTTATGTAGGCGGAAATGGACCCAATAACTATACCAAGATTCAGGATGCTATAGATAATGCAAGTGATGGTGATACTGTGTTTGTTTTTAGTGGATTGTATATAGAGGGAGAAATCGAAATTGAAAAATCAATCAATCTTATAGGGGAAGATAAAGAGACAACAATAATTGATGGGAATCAATCACTCTGGGTTATTGGCCTAATAAATATGTATAAGGTAGAAAGAGTAGAGGTAACAGGTTTTACAATACAAAATGGTCGAACAGGATTAGTTCATGATACAGGAATTAATAGTGAAAAAAATATAAAAAATGAGAAAAATGAATATCTTTCTTCAGCAGGTATTTATGATAATATTTTCAGAGACAATGAAAATGGTATTGTATTAGGCTGGTGGTCTTCTAATGTTGGTATAGGAAAAAATGAAGTTTTAGGTAATGAAATAGGTGTAATATTAATTTATTCTGAATATAACTCTATATATAAGAATACTATTGTAAATAATGATATTGGAATATATCTTGTTATTGGTTGCCATGAAAACTCTATAGACTCAAATATTATCAGTTATAATAAAAAAAATGGTATATATCTAGATAATATTGGGTTCAATGAAATTTGCTACAACACAATAAGTTATAATGAATATGATGGTATTCTTGTTGATAATTCTTATGGTGTTTTTGAGAAAAATCAGATTTATCAAAACAATGGGAGTGGTATATCTGTATTTAATAATTCTGGGGGTTTTTGGATATATAATAATGAAATTTTTAATAATAAATTGCATGGAATAAAATTTCAGAATTGCAATCTTAGTGGCATTGCTGATAATAATATTTATGGTCATAAATCTGGTTGTGGAATATCTTTACAAGAATCTGAAAATAATAGAAATCTGATTGAAAAAAATAAAATTGAAGATAATAAATTCGGAATTAATATTACTGGAAACGAAAATGACATTAATAATAATACTATAAAAGACAATTCAAAAATTGGAGTATTACTTGAAAGTTCAAATAGTAACGTTATTTCAGACAATGACATTAAGGATAATTTTATGGGTGTTTATCTTGATAAATCATCAAGGAATAAAATAACCTCTAATAATTTCCAAAATAACAAACGTTCTGCCTCATTTATTAGAAATTTTAATAATCACTGGGATAAAAACTATTGGAACAGTCCTCGTAAATATCCATATTTAATTTGGGGGAGAGTAGGATTTTTCTTATTTCTTATTCCTTGGTTTAACATTGATTGGCATCCAGCAAAAGAACCATATGATATAAAAGGAATAATATGAAAAAGAGTCTATCATTGGGAATCATATCTTTATTCATCTTGTCAGCAGTAGCTCCAATGACTGGCGGATATTATCTTAAGATTTCTGATATAAAACAACCATCCAATCTTATTAATTGTAAAACTTTGTATGTTGGTGGATATGGACCTGGGAATTATACTAAAATTCAAGATGCAATTGATGATGCAGTTGATTGCGACACAGTATATGTCTATGATGATAGTTCACCTTATTATGAAAATGTTGTTATAAATAAAACAATCAATCTAATAGGTGAAGATAGAGATACAACCATTATTAATGGTGGTGACAATGGAGATGTCGTTTATGTTGACGCTAATTGGGTGAATATCAGTGGATTTACAATTCAAAATAGTGGAGTAGAAGAGAATGATGCAGGAATGAATATAAGTTCAAACAGCAATAAAATTAAAGATAGCACTATATCAAACAACGAAATTGGTATATTGATTTGGAACTCCAGCAGCAACACCATTATAGAGAACAACATCAGCTCAAACAAACATGGTATACAAATTTGGATGGATTCCTATGATAATTTTATCATAGACAACATCATTTTGAATAACCACCATAGAGGTATAGTACTTGGAAAGGATCCATTCTACATCACCATCAGGGGCAACAAAATCTCAAATCACTCAACTGGCATATATCTCTATCATTCCATATTTATCTTTATTTCAGACAACATCATCTCTGACAACTATTTTGGAATATACTCCTTTAGTACCAAAAGTATCGTTATCACTCGCAACACGATCAAATCGAACAGAGATTTTAGCATAATTATACTTTGGTCCATTCACAACGAAATCATAAATAACAGTATCACAAGTAATAGATGGGGCATACAACTCGATGAATCCTATTGCAACACTATTAAAAATAACAATATCAACTTTAACAACAAAATTGGCATAAATCTCTATGAATCCAGTGGCAACACTATTACAGATAATAATATCAACTTTAACAACGAATTGGGCATAAATCTCTATGAATCCAGTAGCAACATTATTACAGATAATAATATCAACTTTAACAACGAATTGGGTATAAATATTGATGGACACAACCACTGTAACACAAATAGGATTTATCATAACAACTTCAACAAAAATGGTGAGAACGCTTATGATGAATGTGATAATATTTGGGATGATGGAAAATATGGCAACTACTGGAGTGATTACAAAGAAAAATATCCATTCGCTATTAGAAAATTATTAAAACCTTGGATGTGGAATACGCCATATGAGATATCTAAAGGAGATAACAAGGACATGTGTCCATTGGTTAAGCAATGGCCAAATTCAAAACCTAAAACTATAACAAGAAATATACTAACATACAATCCTGTTTGGTTGAGATTTATTGATATGTTTCTAATACTGCAGAGAATATTGGCTATATTTTAGTTAAAAGACTTAAATACCTCTTATCAGATATAGAAACATATTATAAGAGGGAGGACCATGAATAAAAATCAGTTTATAAGGATGCTGGTTATTGTAATCATATCTCTATTTATTGGTGCTTCTATAGTTCCAATTATTAGTGGAATAAGTATTAATACAAATACAAGTAAAGTGAATGAGTTGAGTAAAAACCTAGATACGTCTCCTTTAACGTTTTATACCTTTGATAAAACAGGCTCAAAAGAATGTGATTCTGTTTTACCTGTTGATGTTACAGAGGATATTGTAAGAAGCCTTGAGGTTTTAGAAGATAAGATCATTAATGAGCCTTTTAGTGATGAAACCAAGAAATTGAAGTCTGATTTTGTTGATTTATTGGATGAGAATGGTTTGATACCTGTGGGCATGTCTGGAGATAAGGTACTTTCTTTGTTGAATCCTTTTTGGCTTCGTTGGTTTAATAAGGAGTCAAGGTTGAAAACAATAGGTCCGGTTGTTACTGGTTTTAATAATGTTTTTAGTAGATTGGGTGGTCTTTTAAGGTTTTTTGTTTCACCTGGTGTTTTTGATTTTCTGGAAAATTATCCTGGTCCTGGTCGTGTATCTAGTTCTTTATTTTTTTGTAATATTGCTAGTGGTGGTCAGGGTATGCCTATTCCTTTGTTTTTGCTTCCGAGGCCTCGTGGTTTTGTTTTGTGGGCTGGTGCAGATTATTGTGTGACAAATGTTGGTAGTCTTCTTTCTCGTTGGACATTTCTTGCTGGTGGTGGTCAAACTGGTTTTGCGTTGGGTTTTATTGGTGTTGGTCTTACTTATTCTTTTTTTGGAGTATTTTATTATGCTTTTATTGGATATTCATCTTTTGCTTATGTAAATGCAGATTTAATACAGTGGTATGCTCCTCCTAATGCTGCTCCTGTTATTTCTGATGAGACCCCAGTTAATGGTGAAAAAGATGTACCTGTTACTCTTAATGAACTTAGTTTTAGGATTAGTGATGCTGATAATGATCGTATGAGTTATAGTGTTACTACTAGTCCTGATATTGGTTCAGGTAGTGGTAGTAGGAAGAAGAATGGTGTTTATAAAGTTCCGATTAGTGGATTAGAAGAATTAACGGAATATTCTTGG
>CAYFVP010000083.1:0-1656 GCA_964346655.1 uncultured Thermoplasmatales archaeon | reverse complement strand
CTGGAAATATGTATAGACTTTATCCTTATGATTGGTTTAAACGCACCCTCAAATGGTTCAATTTTAGACCCGGGGAAAGTGCGCTGAAATCAAAACAAGGCCCAAAAACCCCTGTTTCGAGTGGAAACCCTTCGAGAGAAGAGGATGGGCCCGCCGAGATTTGAACTCGAGTTACTACCACCCCAAGGTAGAAGGATGCCAAGCTACCCCACGGGCCCAAAATCAGAATGGGATTAATATTTTCATACAAAAAGGCTTTGCTATACATATTTCTTTAATACATAATATTCATAATCAAATATACACAATAGGTTGAAATCAACTTATTTCTTGCTCTTAAGATTTTTTGAGCGATTTCTCATATCACTGAAATTTTTAATTCAAATTTAATAGTGATATAATTTTTTTTGTTTTTTTGAACAATGGATTTAATATATAATTCCACGGTCGAACAACGGATTAATTTTTTTCTAGGAGAATTTTGTATTATTGTATTAAGAAATAGTAAATTCCCTATTTTGCACAAAATTATTCATAAAAGCTTTAAATACAACTTCCAAGATGTAAATATATCCTTAGAGGAGGTAATTATGCGAAATAAAGTATTAAGAAAAATATTGATAGTAGGAATAATAGCATTGTTTATTGGAACAACAGCATTTTCTGGAGCAGTAACTACTGAAGAAAATACTATTGATCCACAGATACCCGCAGTTGCTCCCTATCCTCTAGCAGTTATAAAACTAATTGATGGGGTTGTTGATTATCAGGGTCCAGATCCACTTTTCGATTTCCCAATTCAATTTCCTGATCCTGAGAGTCGTTATATAATTGCAACTGATTTAATAGTTCATGTAAATCAAGGAAATTTTAGGATAGGTGGACCAATAAGACAGACTCCAATTATTGAAAATGGTGGAACTGTTAAAATGAAGTTATTTGTTGGAAGTGTAACTCAAGAAGATGAATCTACTTACACTCATTTTTATGGAATAGCAGTGTGGGTTACAATAGAATGGCCCTCCTAACTAGTCCTCTCAATATTTCCTTTTTATTTTAAATTAAATTATCCTATAGGACCTTAATTACCTACCTAAATCTAGCCTCTCTGACTAATTCTAGGCGTTTCTGCTAACCCCAGAGTAAAGATACGTATTAGCTCATTAGCTACTACTCCTTTTTATCTGAGGAGGTTCTGATAATATCAATGTTACTTGTTGTCATTAATGTTAAATACTTCTTATCAGATACAAATATGTTATTAGAGGAGGTAATTTGGTATGAAGAAAGAGTTAATTGGTATTTTGGTATGTATGTTGTTAGTTGGAACTATTTTACCTGTAACTGGAAATGTATTAGTTGATAAGAATCCTGTGTCCTATATTTCTGGTAATACTCTTTATGTTGGTGGCAGTGGTCCTGATAACTATACTAAAATACAGGATGCAATAGATAATGCTATAGATAGTGATACCGTATTTGTCTATGATGATAGCTCACCTTATTATGAAAATATAGAAATAAGGAAGTCGATAAGCTTAGTTGGTGAAGATAAAAATACTACAGTTATTGAAGGTAGTGAATATTTTGGAAGCTCAGGAGTCATAGAAGTATATGTAGAAGGGATAAATATTAGTGGTTTTACAATTCGATACG
>CAYFVP010000082.1:0-2142 GCA_964346655.1 uncultured Thermoplasmatales archaeon | reverse complement strand
TGATGGATCAGGTGCACTAGAACCCGTCTGTGAGTTCACCAAAACCGAAAACGGTGGTGAATTATGGGAAGCAAACGCAATTTTCGGAGCACCTGACGAAGGTGACACCGCTATGATTTTTGCATTGGATGAAAATAAAGCATGGGTTCCAATACATTCAGGTGATCCTCAGGGTATATGGTATACCGATGACGGTGGCGACTCTTGGGTTCGTCAAGAATCCGCAGATTATAACGAAGGTGGCGCATTCCCAAATATTGTTCATTTCTGGGATGAAAATAATGGATGGTGTCAAGGCGATCCTGTTGGTGGATATTTTGAAATGTATACCACAACAGACGGCGGAGCTAACTGGGAAAGAGTCCCTAAAGAAAATATACCTGATCCTTTACCTGGAGAGTTTGGCGTCGTTGGATACTATGATGTTGTCGGAGATACTGTCTGGTGGGGAACTGCAAATGCATATCCTCTACGTGTCTTTAGATCAAAAGATAGAGGATACACCTGGGAAGCATTCGAAGTTCCATTTGATGCTGGCTCATATATTGATGTCCGTTTCAAAGATGAAAACAATGGCATAGCTATGGATAAGAATTTTGAATTTGCAGTTTTAGCAGAAACCTCAGATGGCGGAGAAACCTGGCAATTAATTGATTACGCTGGTACTTGTTTCGCTGCTGATTTTGACTATATTCCCAATACACCTAATATTTATGTAAGTACTGGTGTAAACGCACTTGATCCTGCAGCACGAGGAGCTAGCTGGAGCTATGATGGCGGTCATAACTGGGCAATAGATATAGAGGTAGAAGAAGTCCAATTATTTGGAACAACTTGGGTAAATCCAAGTAGTCCGAGAGGTTGGGCTGGTAACTTCAACATAGATGATGTTACTGGTGGTGTATATAAATATACAGCCCCTCCAAATAATCCACCTACCCCGCCCGTCATAATAGGTGAAATAGAAGGACATCCAGGAATTGAATATGAATACAGCTTTACATCAAACGAACTAGATGGACAACAAATTACACATTACACTGTTGACTGGGGAGATGGCAGCGCAAAAGAAGAAATCACTGGCCCCTTTAATTCAGGAGACTCTGGCTATAAAAAACATACCTTTGTAAAAGGAGATTATACAATTAAAGCAACTGCCACAGACGAACTAGGTGCTGAAAGCTTAGCCGGAGAACTAGACGTAAGCATACCAAGAGCTAGAGCAAAATTCCTAGAGTTTTTTGATCTTTTCCCGAATATATATAGAATCTTCCAATTGCTTTTCGGGTAAAATAACCACAAAAAACTCTCTTTTTTTCTTTTTTTTACGTTTCATTGTTATTTAAATAAAGATTTTATAGAATTATTGTCAAAAGAATTAGGAACAATATTGATAAAAAGAAAATAATTATTGAACAAAACATCTTAATTTATGAATTATAATGGAAGGTCCAGATTTACTCTTGTTAAGATTTAAATTCAAACATTGTATTAAAGATACACCTTAATCTGGGGAGGTAGTATTGGTTTGGTAGAAAAAAAATAACAAATTTGGATTGATATAATATATTAAAGGTTTATTTTGGTGTTTGTATGTCTTTTATCTGCAATATCTGCCATGAGGAACACACAGAAGACGAAAGAAGTTATGATGATATTTGTATCTATTGTGATTTAAACATAGTAGATGATGCTTACTCTAATGACCCGCAATTTTTTAACCCTTTTTTTATTTTTTTATGAAAAAATATAATAATACACCAAAATTTTTATATCTGGATAACTGTTATTGGTTACATGGTGGAGGCAAAAAATGAAAAAAATAAAGCTATTAATAGAAGCAATTATAGTCTTAGGCATCGCTCTTGCATTTGTAATGCCAGGAGCAGCATCAACTGAAAAAGTAAGACCACTAACATATGAAGCACCTGCGGGATTACCATTACTAAAAATGTATGCAGAAAACATGTTCCAGCCTTATTGGGAAGAACAAGCCTCAGGTTTTTGGGAGGAATCTAGAGGTATACATTATATGCATGCTGTAGATGAAAATATTGTTTGGGCAGTAGCATATGATGGATCAGGTGCACTAGAACCCGTCTGTGAGTTCACCAAAACCGAAAACGGTGGTGAATTATGGGA
>CAYFVP010000081.1:0-2968 GCA_964346655.1 uncultured Thermoplasmatales archaeon | reverse complement strand
TTTTTAACAAATGCTATTCCTCTGAAATTTTTAATTCCAATATAAAAATATCCATACCCATGAGGAATCCAATCCCAAATTTTTCCATTTGCTCCATAAAAATAACCAATATATCCCCAGTTATTAATAACGTTGCTAGTATAAATCCATCCTTCAGCTGGCCAAATTTTACCAAACAAAGGACAATATCCGAAAGTAATTGTATCTTTAAAACCTATAAAGAGACGATTAAAAACCTTGTCGCCATAGTACCACGAATTTTTTGATTTTCCCATAACAAAACAATAAATATTTTCATATACCTCTCCAGTTGTAGTAACTGGATTTTCATTTTTAGAATCGATAGTTAATGATTCATCAGAGGTTTTATCTTCTACAGCAAAAACAGGATGAATACCAATTCCCATAAACAATACAATAATCCCTATTGCAAGGATTTTACACGTATGGTTTTTCTGCATAAAACCTCCCTCTTAATACAATATTCACATCAAATTAATAGTATAAATAACTTTTAACTGCTAAATTTCTATTTTATATAGAAAAGTAATCTCTGGAGTATTTGAAAAGTATCTATAAATCTCATCCAGACTCTAGTTCTTGGAATAGTCACCTTTAAATAAACCCATTCCCCCTCCAAGTCATTGGTATCTTTTGCCTTTGCTCTAATAGTATATCTTCTCCACTTCCTCCAAGAATGGTTTACTATAACCTCATCACCTGAAGAAAAAGGTCCGAGCCATTCCTCAACTTCCCCATCACCCCATTCAATAAAGTAATAAACATCATCACCATTAATATCATCAGAAACAAAAGTGTAATCATACCAAATGCCAGGTTTTCCAGATTTTGGACCTTTAATCGTAGGTTTATCAGGAGGCAAATTAAACGATGGCTTCATTAACGGATATCTATCCGGATTCTCACATCCAGGAATCTCATAAGGAATATCTCCAATACCATCCCCATCATTATCTTCACCAGTATAATCATCCCAGTAGTTGCCACCAGAAGGGTATCCATCATCCCAATAATTCGCAAATTCAGAATAACTCAAAGCATTCAGTTTATTTTCAATAAAATCATTATGAAATATCTTATTATTTTTTGGATGATAATATGGGATATTAATTCCTACATTACCATTACACATAATAGTATTATTTGAAATTATATTATTATCAGAGCCAACTCTAA
This sequence comes from uncultured Thermoplasmatales archaeon, assembly GCA_964346655.1. GTDB lineage: Archaea > Thermoplasmatota > E2 > DHVEG-1 > DHVEG-1 > CAYFVP01. Next base: position 1,771 of record CAYFVP010000081.1, on the reverse strand, counting down.
GGGTAATTCCATCGTTAATATTATTTGCTATTATATTTTCAGTGATAATATTACCTGTAGAATCCAATATATCGAAACCATAACCATTATTTATTACATGATTTTTAAAAAAAACACAATCAGATATGGAATAAATATCGAATCCATATATTTGATGACAACTAATATAATTTTTAGATATAATACAATTTGAGGCACTTGTAATATATATCCCACCATTACCACCATTCTCAGTAATTTCATTCTCAGTAATTAAAGAATTTTTAGATATAGAGCCCATACGGATACCTTCATTTCTATTGTTTGCAATATAATTTCTCGCAATAGTGTTTTCTCTAATTCCTCCAAGGATTCCCATATCATTTTCTCTAATAATATTATTTTCAATAAGGTTATAGGAGGAAGATTTTTTAAAACAAATCCCATGGTGTTCATTATTTTCAATAAGATTATCTGAAATTGTATTTGATGAACCTGATAATGAAATTCCATTCCCTTCGTTGTTTACTATGTTATTACCATTTATTAGATTATTATTAGATTCCACCAACAGTACTCGTACCCATCCACTTCCTTGAATTTTAAATCCATTAAGAGTCACACCATCAGCTGATAAATTAACAACAGGAGACCCTCCATGACCATCAATAATTGTATGTTCTTTACTCTGACCCCATAAATGTATAGTTTTATCAACAGTGAGTCGATTTTCTCTATAAAAGCCATTAAATACAAAGACTGTATCCCCTTGTGTTGCATTTTTAATACCATCTTTTATAAATTGATATGGATGAGACCTAGTTCCATCCCAAGGACCATCAGTATTATCATCATCAACATAAATTGTTGTTCCAACAACTGAAGATTCTTTTATGATTTCCTTGTTTATTAATTTTGAATTTTTGATTGAAAAGCTACTTGTAGTTGATGTTATACTGACTCCTACAAGAAATACAACTATACCCAAAGCAAAGATTTTACAATACAGTTTTTTCTGAATATTACCTCCTCCACTAATATATTCAAATCAGAAAGGAAGTATATAAAATGTATGTCAAAACAAGCTTTGCACCCTTAGTCCCTTTTACACTCAAAGTCTGATTTTTGCACCCAAAGTCTAATTCTATAAAATATAATTTAGTATTTTTTGCAGTATTGGAAACATATCAAAAAATCTCAACCAACTAGAATCAATTTTTACCTTATTTCTGGGAACAGTCACCTCTTTCTCCTTCCAATCACTCCAAAGATTATCAGAATCCTTACAGCGTGTTCTAATATTATATGCCCCAGGCTCTGACCATGTATGACTGATTACTGCTTCTTCACTAGAATTAAAGGGTCCAAGCCACCAATCCTTATTCCAGTCACCATCACCCCAATCAACATAATAATAGACATCATTTCCAAGTGGTGATGTTGATTTAAAATTGTAATCAATCTCTATTTTTGAATTTACTTTGGTCCGACCAGTTATTTTTGGAGCAGTTGGAGCATCTGGATCCATTTCATTAAATGCATAAAGATAACCAATACTAATACATGCACCAGGATCAGTAAATTCTTTTGAAGACGAACCGATATAAACCGTTCCATCTTCACCGATAAATGGTGCGAAATCAACCCATTCATTAGCGATTAATCTTCGCCATTTTTCAGTTCCATCGGAATTAACAGCAATAATCTCTCCACCAGAAAAATCACCAATATGAGTACCAAAATAAATGGATCCGTCAACTGAATTACATGGTGTTCCGCCTTGAATAGTTCT
>CAYFVP010000080.1:0-3638 GCA_964346655.1 uncultured Thermoplasmatales archaeon | reverse complement strand
TTATATTATGGGCAGTGCTTCCAGCTTGTTTTGACCATCGATGTTAGGAAGAGGGTATATGAATGAGGTGATTATAATGTTGAATTAAAGATTTCAAAAAGGGATTTCTTTAATCCCCTTATATGACTTTCTAAAAGAATATTTAATTGGATCGCTTATTTAAATACTCCCCTAAAGCTTCTTTCCAATGTGGCATAATTTTTATTTTTAGTTCAGTTAAACGTTTATTTTCTAATACAGAATACTCTGGTCGGTTAATTTTAGATGGAGATTTTTGTTTTGATCTTTTATACAATTTTGTTTTAGATTTAGTTAGTTTTAATATTTCTTCTGCAAATTCAAACCAACTACAGAATCCTTCATTTGTTATGTGAAATACACCGATTTCTACTCTGTCAATCAATATTTTCATCTGTTTAGCAACATGTTCAGTAAAGGTTGGAGAGCAAATTTCATGTCCATTAAAATCCAACTTATATTTGTTTTTAATTAGATTAAGAAACATTTCAACAAAGTTTCCTGATGATTTCCCTCTGCAAGGCTTAAGTCCATATAAACCAGATGTACGAATAATGATATATTGTTCTAATATTGATTCTACAAAATATTCCCCTGCAAGTTTTGATATTCCATAAACATTTAATGCATTCCTACAATCATTTTCAACATATGGACTACCCTTTTTTCCATCAAAAACATAATCAGTACTTATTTGTATTAATAATGATTTATTTTCCTTACACCAAAATGAAAGATTACGTGGTCCAAGACTATTAACTGAAAATGCCTTTTCAGGTTCTAGTTCACATTTATTTAAATCAATTATTGCAGCTGTATTTATAACAATATGTGGCTGATATTCATCTAAACAAGTATAAACTGATGTTTTTTCAGATATCTCAATATCTTTATGTAATAGAGGAATTGCTTCATAATCTGACTTTAAAGTATTAAAAATATCAGTTCCTAACTGACCATTAGCACCAATAATTGCAATCTTATTCATTCTTTAACTTCAAGCCCTCCATATTCTTCACAGAATTCCTTAAAAGTTTTAGCATTTAAATCTTTTTTAGATAAAATAGGCTTTTTAACAGGCCAATTAATTGCTAAATCTGGATCATCCCACCTGATACTGCCTTCATGTTTAGGAGAATAATAATTATCAACTTTATACAAAACATTACAATTTTTGGTTAAAGTACAAAAACCATGGGCAAAACCCCTAGGGATAAATATCATTTTCTTGTTTTTATTAGATAGTTTAATACCATCCCATCTGCCAAACATAGAAGAATTTTTTCTTAAATCAACAAAAACATCATAAATTTCACCATTTACGACTCTTATCAACTTTGTTTCAGAATGTGGTGGAAATTGAAAGTGTAACCCTCTAACTATATCCTTGGTAACTGAGAAAGAATGATTTTCCTGAACCCACTTTTTATTTATATCATAATTTTCAAAGGTTTTATCATCATAAGTTCTCATGAAAAATCCTCTATTGTCTTCATGAGATTCTAGTTGTATTTCAAAAACTCCATCAAGTCTTCTTTTTTTAACAATCATCAGAATTACACCTTTTTCATATATTGTCTAACTGAAAAGTCATATAAATCATCTCTTTTCATAGAGCTATAAAAGTTCTTGTACCAATCTACAGTCATTTCGATAGCTTTATCTATATTATATTTTGGCCTCCAACCAAGTAAAGATCTAGCTTTACTTGAATCAAGTTTCAAATATGTAGTCTCATGTGGTTTATCTACCGATTTATCAATAATATATGAACCGCTTTTCCATTGACTAATTATACATTTTACTAATTCAGATACATTGACTAAATTTTCATCATTTGGTCCAAAATTCCAACTTCCACTAAAAGAAATATTTTTTTTATACATATGCATTCCCAGAAGTAAATAGCCGTTTAAAGGATCAAAAACATGTTGCCAAGGTCTAACCGACTTAGGATTATGAACCAAAATCTTTTTTTGTTTTGATAGAGCCCGTATACAATCTGGAATAATTCTATTTTCTCCCCAATCTCCACCACCAATTACATTTCCAGCACGTACAGAAGATAAAACTAAATTATGATTCTTATAATTGTTAGGATTAAAAAATGATCTGAGATAAGCATTTGTTACTATTTCAGCACAAGCCTTACTTGAGCTATATGGATCATATCCTCCTAGTGGATCTATTTCTCTATAACCATAGTACCATTCTTTATTTTCATAGCATTTATCACTAGTTACAATAATTGCGATTTTTACAACATTGGTATTTCTTATTGCTTCAAGAACGTTTATTGTTCCAATTACATTAGTTTCATAAGTGAATTTTGGTTCATTATAGGAACGTTTAACTAGCGATTGAGCAGCTAGGTGAAATATAAATTCAGGTTTATACTTTTTTATAACAACATATAAATCATTATAATTTCTTACATCACCAATCTTATTTGTAATTTTATCTTTTAGCCCTACCGCATAAAATAAACTAGGATTTGTTGGAATATCTAAAGAATACCCAATAACTTTTGCACCTAGTTCATTAAGAATTAAAGAAAGCCAGCTACCTTTAAAACCTGTATGACCTGTAACTAATACATTTTTATCCTTATATATATCTTTAAATAAATTGGTCATAATAATTTCCAAATATTTTTAACATTTAATTTTTATTTTATAATCATCCCATACTTTCCAAAATGCCTTGTTCTCTTGATATAAATTAGTAAGATATTTCATATCTCTATAAGTATCCATGCAGGCCCATTCACCTCTTAACTTATACATCATTAATTCACCATCTTCTGCCAATCCTTCAAGTGGTCCCATTTCGAAATCGCAGTTATCATCATATGTTAGATAATCAAATAATTTTTTATTAAAAACAAAGAAACCACCGTTAATTAAACCTTCAGACGCAGTAGGTTTTTCAGTAAAAGATATAACATTATTATTTTTAACTATCATCTCGCCAAATCTTGAAGGTGGATGGACACCAGTGACAGTTCCGATCTTACCATGATTTCTATGGAATTTTAACAAATCTTGCAAGTCAATATTTGCTAAACCATCCCCATATGTTAACATGAATTCATCGGTATCAATGTATTTTTCAATCCTTTTTATTCTTGCTCCCTTTAAAGCTTTTTCTCCAGTGTCTGCTAATGTAATTTTCCAACCTTTTTCTTGATGATTATTATATATTTCAATAAGTTTATTTTTACCAAGTTCAACAGAGAAATCATTATTCAGTATTTCATAATTAAAAAAATAGTCTTTTATTACCTCTCCTTTGTAACCTAAACACAAAATGAAATCTTTAAATCCATGGTAAGCATAAATTTTTAAAATGTGCCATAAAATTGGTTTACCACCAATTTCAACCATTGGTTTTGGTCGAAATTCAGTTTCTTCCCGAAGACGAGCACCTAACCCACCAGCTAGGATGACAACTTTCATCAGTTCTCCTCTAAGGTTTTTTATACATTGCGTCTGGTTTATTTGTCAATTCCGGCTTGGCAAATACATGCCGCTTACGCCATAAGGTTCATTCTAGAGGCTTGTCTCCATAAATATGGTATCTAGATGTTGTCAAATAGCTAATTAACAAATTATTAGTGA
>CAYFVP010000079.1:0-3965 GCA_964346655.1 uncultured Thermoplasmatales archaeon | reverse complement strand
TCCAAGTCGTTGTAACAACTTTTGCAGTATTTGTAGAAAGTTTAAGAATGGTGTGTTCATTGTCATTTTATTACGAGGCATAGTGACTTTGAACTCATTCCAATCGCTTTCTATACCATATATATCAATAGCTTTCGCTTTTATAATATAATCCCCTTGTTCACTCCAGGTATGTTTTACATAGACATATGTACCAGAGGGGCAAAAAGCAGTCGTATCAGAACTGCCATCATCCCAATCAATGTAATATTTAACAAGGTCTCCATCTGGATCTACTGCATTAAATGTGTATTCATATTCCGTTCCTTTTCTACCATTTATCTCACCATTTACAAATGGTGGATTTGGTACATTAGTAATTACTATGTCTAACTCTGACCAGCGACTTCTAATATCAAAGGTATCTTTTACTCTAGCTCGGACTACATATGTACCACTTTCAGTCCATACATGACTAATAGTTATTTCTTCACCTGATTCATGTGGTCCATCCCAATCAATAGTGTTTCCGTCACCCCAGTCAACGTAATAGTAAACATCATCATCCTCTGGGTCTGTTGTCTTGATGGTGAACTCAATCTCCTGGTCGGGTAATCCAACTATCGGCCCTTCAATAGTTGGAGAATCAGGTCGAGATGGGTCTTCAAAACAGTAAATCTCATAAGTAGCACCTCCACCGACATAAACTTTACCGTAGGCAACAGCAGGAGAACTTTCAAAATAGCCACTTGAGTCAATAAAGTAATCCCAAAGTTTCTCACCAGTATAGGCATCCAAACAAGTAAAATATCCAGTTGCAATAATACTTATATAGACCATACCATCAACAACAGCAGAAGAGTTTAGACCACCAGGTTTACCAGTTGGATACTTCCAAATCTCTTCCCCAGTAGTTGCATCTAAACAATATATATAGGTATTTGTTTCTATATATACACGACCATAGGCAACAGCAGGAGAACCAAACGCATAATAACTTGTTGTCCCAGTCCAAAGTTCTTCACCAGTCTCAGCATCTAAACAACAACTACCGCCACCACTGGAATATACTTTTCCATCTACAACAGCTGGCGGGGAACTCATCTCGCCATTCCCCAAGTAACTCCATATTATTTCTCCGCTTTCAGCATCAAAACAATAAATATAGTGGTCATCACAGCCAATGTAGATTTTTTCATTGTAAACAGCAGGAGGCCCTACGATTTTATCAAAATTATATGCCCAAAGATTTTCTCCTGTATCAGCATCTAAACAACGTAAAGTCCCCCAAGTATTATCTGCACTATAACCTATATATACCTTCTCTTCATAAACAGCAGGAGAACATGCTAATCCATAAGGTTTAGCAACTGTCCATATAAGGTCGCCAGTATTGGCATTCCAACAATAAATATTGTAATAGTCAGAGGCTACGTAGACTCTTCCATTGATAACAGTGGGACATGTCCAACCACTTGTTGCCCCAGGTATAAAGTAATCCCAGAGTTTCATACCTGTATCTGCATCCAAACAATAGAAATATTCATCAGCTGAACCAATGTAAACCTTCCCATTTGCAACAGCTGGAGGGCTAGTCACAAAATAACCAGTTGTAAAGATCCATAAAACAGTGTCTGTCTGTGCTGCTATAGAATTTAAGTATCCAGTATTTTCAAGGTCATGTTGAAACATGGGCCATTCATCATCTTCCAGAGGGAATGATTCAGATTCTAAAGGGTTTTGTATTTCTACTACATATTTATTTACATTCATAGTTCCTGCTACTGGTAAAACAGTAGCTGCCATTAACAGCGTCATTACAATCGTGGCTATTATTTTTATTCTCATTTCTATACCCTCCCAAATATATTAGACTATACAATACTATAATACTTTATATATATTTAAACTTTATTTTAATTATTGTAACAATTTGTTACAAAATGTTGACTTATTACTTTTATTTCTTACAAAATATTTCAGTGTAATCTAATTTCATTTTTACAATAATACTTAAAAAGGTTTCGGGATTCAGGCTTCCGTTTGGCACCATGAAAATACGATTTATATCTGTTTAAACATAGGTGTTTTTGAAAATCTTCAAATCGCTATTTTTTTTTAATATTTTATAAGTCAAACTTGAGATATTATTTTGTATTTACCAGTAAAAAACCATCTACTTATTCTGTTGATATAAAATAAAAATATTTTATTTTGAATTGATATTTATTTCTATTCTAGAATTATATTGTTATTAATTAGGGTGATTTTATTAAAAAATCCAATGACGAACCAATACAAAACTTTAATTTTTCCAAAGATTTTTTAATATAAACATCTATTTTAAATCCTAATTATAATAAGGGAGGAGGAAAAAAATGAATGAAAAAGAAGTTACATTTACGATTATACCTGAAGATGAAAAGGAGGAAGGGCATGTAAATTTATGGTATACAATTGAAGGTTATGATAAAATTTATCCTGATTTGTTTAATTCCACCTTCGATGTTGAACCTAATGATCCACCAGAGCTACCAATAATAAACGGACCTCATGGTGGTAAACCTTATAGGAATTATACCTTTTCTGCTGTAACTACCGACCCTAATCGTGATATGGTTGCTTATTGGTTTGATTGGGGTGATGGGACTAACAGTGGATGGGTTGGACCTTATTCATCTGGTAAAAAATGTGAAGCATCTCATGTTTTGACTGCTTGGGGGATATACACTATTAAGGTTATAAGGCAGTAGACGAGCATGGTGCTGAAAGTGGATGGGCAGTATTTAAGGTAATTATTCCAAGTGATAAAATAGCTATTAATAATTTATTTCAGGATTTGTTTAATCGTTTCACAAACTTGTTCCCTATACTTAAAATACTAATGCAATGACTGAAATAATAAAAAATAAAACTTCTTCTATGATAATTCTATCATGGAAGAGCCTCTTTTTTTCTTTTTATCATTTTGCTACTATTTTTACATATATCTTACTTCTTTTTTTCCATTATCTTTATGAATAATATTTAATGTAAGTTATCCATTAAAAAATTAGGGGAGGTGAAAAAATGAGAAAAAAAATATTATCAGTTTTTTTAATTTCGATGATAATAATTATAATATCATCCACGACTGCGCAAGCTATACCAAATCTAAAAGTAAATCAAGTTATCAAAACACGTTTATCACAGTGCCATTATTTGATTTGTTATCAACTTAGAAACACCGGTACCAACGATCTAGAAGATACAACATTTTGGGATGCAGCCGGATTCAAAGAAAGTGGGATATGGGTCACGATACCTGAATCGCTAATACAACATGTGGACTTTGATCTTCCAGCGGGCCAAAATAGTGAATGGTTTTGCTATGAAACGGATACACCACTTGGATGGACATGGTTTGTTCAATGTACAGATGAATATGATGATGTTGATGAAGCAAATGAAAATGATAACTGCCTTCTGAAATTTTGGTATTTCTGGTAAATAAGATATCTACTAATTTTTTTCTTATTTTTTATACTGGAGGCTAGGATTATTCTAATATCTACCAATCTTTTTAAACCAAAACTGTGGAAGGGGATCTAACATGAACTAATTTTTTTATACTTCCCTCTGTTTCTAGATCCCCTTAAACTTTTATTCTTATGGAGGAATATGCTTTTTAAATTTTTTAATTTTATCCACTAGATATAAGTAATTCCTATGAATAGACACCTTTTGAAAAATTAGATGGAAAAAAATCTTATTAAAATTTGACTATATTTGTATAATTCCTACTATTTTTACATATATTTTACTTCTTTTTTTCTATTATCTTTAAGAACAAAAACTATTCTAATTTATACATTAAAAAATTAAAGGGAGGTGAAAAAAAAGAATGAAGAGAAAAGTAACAACCATGTTATTGATACTAATTACAATAGCGCTAATATCACCTATGGCCGCTCAGGCTTTACCAAATCTAATAGTCAATAAAGCAG
>CAYFVP010000078.1:0-12163 GCA_964346655.1 uncultured Thermoplasmatales archaeon | reverse complement strand
TGCCTCTCCAATACAACAAGTTGCCTATCATTAACTTCTCTACATTCCCAACATTCTTCTTCACTTGCCTTATTAACCATAGATTGATTAGTATCTACAGCAAAAGCAGGATGAATACCCACACCAATTAACAATACAATTATTCCAACGGCAAGCATTTTACCAGTATGGTTTTTCTGCATATATACCTCCTCCATTAACATATTTAAATATTTTATTGAATATAAATAATTACTGGGGAGTTACCCCCATTACTTTATCATATACATTTCTTAGTTCTGATTCTGTTAAATTACAATAATGCTGGAAGTCAATGTCATTTCTCGTTGAGCGACCCATGAGCAATTTTTTAACACTACTAGAACCTCCTTTTCTTGACCATTCACTACTAGCATATTTTCGCAGATGTTTAACTCTTATAGGTGCATTTCTGAAAGCTTTCTGTAATACTCTTTCACTAAATAGTTTATAATAGCCCCATCCGTTATTATAAAAATCTAAACATTTCTTAAGAATCTGCGCTGTTTTTTCGGTAAAGAAGCATACTCTAGTTTTTTTATTCTTAGTATGTCTTTCAATATCTGGATTATGAATTATGTTTATTTTCCTCTCATTTAAGTTTATATCCTGTAGTTCTAGTTGATATAATTCCTCAGCACGTGCAAAACTATCTATACCTAAATGAATTAATGCATATATCTGTAATCTCCTCTCATGTTCTTTGAAATAATCTAGTGTCTTTTTAATATCCTCTGATGTGATTCTAACAGGTGTATATTCTTGTTCTTTAGGTGGTTGTATACTATCTGCAAAATCTATCTTTAAATGCTGTAAAAACTTGCGAATCTGATAGACCATTTTACGAAATCCACAATTATTATACAGATTCTGCAATCTCTTAATATATTCCAATGTCTTGACTTCCTCAATTTCCCAATTCACTGCATTAAGATACTTATTTAACACCCTTTCAATATCTTTAAGCCAATTTTTAGAAAGACCACTAATAGAACGCAATAATACGTATTTTTCCAATTCATATTTACTTACTTTTCTCCTTATAGAATAGTCTTGAGAGCCGGTTCTCCGCAAGGGGAGCGGGAGTTCAAATCTCCCCCTCAGCGTATTATCAATATATAAGAAAGATAATAATATCCTTGATGAAGTATTGATACAAAGAATTTATATCAGCATTGATTTGAATGAGTAAGAAAAAAATTTCTTATTTTAAAAAGTTAAAAAGATTTACATGATGGGTTGGATTTTTAAAGGAACTCTTTCCATTACCTGCTAGATTAAACCACATATCACCTGTCTCAGGACAAACAACCCATTGATGCCATGTTTCTAGTATACGTGTATTAGTTGCAATAAAAAATAAAAAATCAATCCTGCCATTATATGTATTTCTCAGAATATTCATCATTGAATTAGAGTTTAATTTACCCCAATGCCGTTCTATTCCAATACTTAATGCTCGGTAATGTCTCCAGATGGGGAAATAATCGTTTTTCCCCAATAACCAAGCAAAAAAAGCTTTAGGATTATATTTTTCTCTCTGAGTATAAGCAAGTGATTTATTGAGATATAAATTCACCCGCCTTACAACGTTATCAATCTCCCAAAAAGGATGCAATGATTCAACAGGATCATTCCATGTACCTATATAGGTTTGGTTAGCTGAAATTTCAATAACATATGATACATTCTTATCAGATATAACATAATTATAACCATATGATCTATTCTCAGTAATAAATCCTATTGCTTCTTCAGCTGTAGATGAATGATCAAGTACAGATTTTAATATATCTCCAATTGGTGTACCTGATCTTGTCTCATCGGAACTTTTGGAACCAGCAGAACCAATTACTACACCTTCTTCATTAAAGCCACCTAGTGCACCAACATAACCTGCTATGCCAATACCTATAGAAGCATGGCCTTCATCTGGCTCACGAATAACAATAATTTGATTTTCTTGAATAACCAAAACACCTGTTTCTGGATCCTTTGACCATATTGGTAAATCATAACTTCGTCCATGATACATTTTACCGTCTGCTGTTGCAGAATTCCTGCAAACAAAATTACAGCACTCAATAGAAAAAACTCGTTTATCTAAAGCTGTATAACCACCTGATAAGTGACCTGCAGAAACATATTCAAATGATAAATCAAGTCCATCAGCTAATCCTTGTATTTCATCAATATAATCCTGCGGCATAAATTCTTTCTTTATATTCCAAAATTTAACTAAATCTTCATATGTAATCCCAAATTTTTCCGCATTATAAATAAAGGCTCTTAAAACCTGTAAACATTTTTCTTTTAACAGTGATCCATGTTGAAATCCCATCTCATAATAAGATCCCTTAACATGAAGAACTGTAACTCCATTAATTTCTTCAATCCAGCCACCTGTATTGTTATTAATTTTTATGTCAGTATCTGCATTAATTAATACATTAGAAGAACTAATAATTGGTAAAAAAATGATGGTTATAAAAAAGATACTAATACAAATGGATATTGTCTGTTTTTTCATTTATTAAAAAAGGAATCAACATTATTATTTAAATATTATGTTATAAATTTGATTTTATTAGAGACTTTTATCATATTTTTTGATAAAGTTCTAAATATATTAATCGGTATAACTATAGATTTATTAAATAGAGCATATATTTTAAAAAAACCAATTATTATTTATTTTAATTTAAGACGCTTAGCACGGTTACCCATAGCATCATAGGTAGCATATTTATAAAGTTCACCAAGTGTAGGATAGTTAAAACAGGTTTCAATAAATAGATTACTGCTTGCACCTTTGATTAAAGCAGCAACTCCAATATGGATCAATTCAGAAGCGATCTCACCAATGATATGTACACCAAGTAATTTCATAGGACGACTTAAATCAGAATTAAACTCAAAGATTAGTTTTAAAAAACCATCAATATCGCCTATAATCATACCTCTTGCATTTTGATTATATGAAGCCTTACCCACTACATAATCTATTTTTTCTTTCTTGCATTCTTCCTCAGTTTTACCTGCTAAAGAGCACTCAGGAATTGTATAAATTCCAAGTGGTAAAATAGGGGCAACATGTTCCTTATAAGGCTCTAAGTTAAAGGCTTTAATCATTGCAAAGCGAGCCTGTTCCATAGATGTTGAAGCTAAAGCTGGCATTCCTATTACATCTCCTGCAGCATAAATACCTGGAACCGGTTTTTTTGTCTCTGGATGAATAACCTGGTAGTTTTTATCTACTGTTAACAAACCATATTTACCAGGAGTAATACCAGCATTCTCAAGATTTAATTCTCCTGTATTACTACTTCGACCAACGGCAAGCATTACCATATCAGTTTTGATAATTTCTTTTGAACCCAATTTAATTTCAAGCTTGTTTTTTTCTATAGTACAGGACTCCACGGTTTCTGGCATTAATAGGTTAATTCCCATCTTTGATATACCTTTTTTAAGAGCAATTGAGATGTCATGATCCAAAAATGGTAGCAAAATTTCTTTATTATGAATCAAAGATACATCAATACCTAATTCAGCAAAGATACAGGCATATTCACAACCAACAACACCACCACCCACCACTACCATACTGTTTGGCATTCTTTTAATTTTTAGTATTGAGTCTGAATCATAAATACGAGGATCTTTAGGAAAATTTTCTGGACGGCGTGGAGAAGAACCAGTTGCAATTAAAATAATTTCACCTTTTAAAAATACAGGTTCATTACCAGGGGATTCAACTTTAATTGTTTTTTTATCAATAAATGAACCTACTCCTTTAAAAATATCAACTTTATGGCGTTGCATATTTTTTTTAACACGATTACGCTCAGCTTCTTTTACAGCTCGTTCATGATAAAGAAAATCATAAACCGTAGCTTGGCGTTTAAGGGAAAGATCAACTCCATAAAGCTTGCGTGCTCGTATACCTGATAGTGCTGTAGATGTTTCTCGTAATGTTTTACTAGGAATGGTAGTGCTAGCAGCAGCTCCACCTAAATATCTATTTCGTTCAACAATAGCAACTTTCTTGCCAAAATAAGCAGCTTGTGCAGCCCCTTTTTCACCTGCTGGGCCTGAGCCAATAACAATTAGATCATAATGCTTTGTAATTCTCTTTAACAAAAATATCATCCTTACACAATAATTTTATCCCCTTCACATGCAAAGTCAACATCTATGCTTAATTCTTTTGTTATTTTTTTTACCTCATTTTTTATTTCTTTTTCAAATTTTGGTGTTAAATGTGTTAAAATTATCTTCGGAAAAAATCCCTTTACTTTATGTAAATCTATTAATTCTTTGTGTAAGAGCTTTGGAGTTAGATGTAATGAATTAATTGCTGTATTTTCTAGTTTATTTGGAAATGTTACCTCCATGATAATAAGATCAGGTGATATATGATCCCAAATACTTGAAAGACCTGAACCAGTATCGCCTGTGTAAAAAACCTTCTTTCCATTTTTGGAAGTGATTTCAAAGCCTACTGCATCAACGGTATGATTTACAGGTACTGCTAAAACCTGGTAGTCTTCAATTTTTACTGGTTTATAATATTCTAATTCTATCAATTCAAGTGATTGTGTTTCACAAATTGGATTATATACAGTAAATTTTGGATAAATCAAACCATCAACAAGGTGAGTTGAAAGTATCTCTAAAGTCTGAGGTAAACCATAAATATTGGTTATATTACATGCATTATTAAAAGCAAAAGAGGGAATTGCTCTGATATGGTCATAATGTCCATGAGTAAGTAAGATAGCCTTTATCTTTTCTTGCTCTGGAAAAGATAGTTCTGAAGTGAGACTACCTGCATCCAATGCTAAGACATTATCAATAATAATGCAGGCAAGTTTTGTATTTTTTGATTCTGCATTGTGTGTTCCTAAAAATCTAACGATCAACTCATCAACTCCAATTTACGTTATGGCATCGAAGTTATCTTAAAAACCTTTGTGTTTATATATCTAAACTATTTGATTTATAATGATTTTAAATTATCCTTAAATTTTTTGACGTTTATAAATTCTTTTTAGGCATCTTACTACGTCTCAATTTCCTTGAAAGACCCAATGCAATGTTTTTCATGACCACTTTTCCAAGATGACAATTTTTATTCATTAGATTTTCTAACTCAAATTTGTCTATTACAACAAGTTTAGAATCTATATCTGTTATTAGAGTTGCATTACGAGGAAGATCTTCAATGATTGCCATTTCACCAAATATCTCTCCTTGACCAATTCTTCCGATTTTAGTTCTTTTTTTACTATTTCCTTTGGCTAAAACCGAAGCTTCACCCTGTGCAAGAACAAAAATTTCACTTCCACATTCTCCTTCACGGCATATAGTCTGACCAGCAGGATAAGATTCCATTTTACATATATGGGCTAATTGGGATAACTCGCCATCGGACAAACCCTGGAAAATATCTGATTGTCGTGTTACCTCGGTAATTTCCATACCTATTTTTTTCACTTCCAAATCCTTCATTGTTAAATTGAACATATCTTTAGACTTATCGGTAAGTATTATATTTTTAACATTTGGTGGTATATTTAATTTGGCCATACGAACAACATCAAGTCTTTCAACTCCTCGAAATACCATTGAGGGGCAGTAAGCCACTGGAATAAAACCTAGTCTATCAAGTGTCTTTTGCATTTGAGGAGAATATGCACTAACATCGATTTCGATATATTGCGTACCATATTTCTCTGTAGCTAGTTTATCAAGTGTTGCTAAGAGAAAACCTTTTACTTCATCGTCAAATTCAATAAGCTCAATTACTTTTATTTTCTTATCAATATTATCAACAGTAAAGCCAATTGCACCTAAGGTTACACCTTTATCTTTTGCAACTATATATGTTGCCTGATTTGTTGCGATCTTGAAAAATCCATAACTTAAACTAAGGTTTCCAAATACTTCTGGATTTTTTATCCGACCTCTTTCAATACGTAAAAGAGGAGAAATCCCAGTAGACTGAAGTTCTTCAGAATCAAAAGTTTTCTCTGTAGGATATCCATCTATGTCATCTTCTACAATAAGATCAACTGGTAGATCTAGATTTTGCATACTTTTAGCCCCTATCGGGTAAATACTTGAAATAACATGGGGATTATTCCTTCTTAATGAGAGAGCAGGTCCAAAAAGCTTGGTAACAAATACTACACTTTCTCTGGTTTTTGCAAGGTGATATTTATTTGGTTCAAATCCTGTTGGGGAAAAACCTGTCCGTTCACATATCTTTTGTGCACCAGAGTGTACGACTCTACATTCAGCAAAACCAAACTGTATCATATTTGAAACTGATTCCATTAAACCTTTCATAATTACAGTACCAGCGCCTTTTCCACTATAATCTGGATCAACTACCAGACGTCCAAATTCACCTATCAAATCAGAAAAACCGCCTGCTGTTAGATAAACTGTACCAGTACCAATAGTTTGATTTTTTTCTTTGGCAACTAGAAATATGTTATCATCTGAATAGATACTTTTTGTAAGCCACATGGGATCATAAAATTTTTTAAAAGGATAATCTGGACCATAAATTTTTAAAAAAAGATCCATAATATTTGGCACATCTGCTTCCTCAGCCTGTGTAATTTCCATGTTTTTCCTCCCCATAAACTAATAAAACACTTTTTTTCTTAAAATAATTACCTCTTTTATAATTTTTCCTATTTTAATAGTATAATGTTATTAAAAATAGATTTTCTTTACATTATATTAAAATTTAACATCGTTTTATCAAGTAAAAATCAAATTTAATTG
Organism: uncultured Thermoplasmatales archaeon; assembly: GCA_964346655.1. GTDB lineage: Archaea > Thermoplasmatota > E2 > DHVEG-1 > DHVEG-1 > CAYFVP01. The sequence continues at coordinate 5,344 of CAYFVP010000078.1, read as the reverse complement.
TCGTTGGCAAATATAACCAGAACTATATAACCTATTAATAAATAGAAAAAATAAAGAGATAGATTTATTCTAAATATTCTCTATCTACTAGCAATTCAAGTTGCTTTGGTGGGGGTGCAAGGCCTCTCTTAGCAAAAAATGTTAGGGGTTCTTCTCTTGTCTTTTTGACATATTTAAGAAATGTGTCAAACTTTTTAAATTTAATTAATGCAGCATAATTCCATTCACTTGATGGTATAAATATATCTACCAAATCCAAATCATCAAATTTTTCTGCAATTTTCTTTAAAGATTTCTGCGCCTCTTCAAACTCTTCTTTACTACCGCTCCAATTTAAATAGACTATCGCATACATATTATCGGTTGTGCATCTTTTTTAACTTTAAAAATATTTCTAATTGGTAATGTTTAGAAATCCTTTTTTTAAGATATTTATCTAGTATTATCTTAAAGATTTTTTAAATGGAATTATATGTCTTTAATTATGTTAAAAAGGTTTGATAAATATATTAATATACTATAATTTAAAAAAGGGAAAATCAAATAAAGATATGTCCTGAGAATTTCAATCAAATAATATCTTAATATGGTTATATATATGTATAAAAATTAAATTTGATTTTTCTCCAAAACTTTTTATATAAAAATTCAATTGAGGCGAGAGGGATATTTTTGGGAAAAAAAACAGAAAATAAGAAAGGTTCAAAGAAAAAAGCAGAATCAAAACCAAAAAAAACAAAATTATTATTAATTATCCCTATAATAGTTATTCTTGGAATTATCATAATTTTTTTATTTTTACAAAATCCTGCTGAAGCAGGTGATGATGTTAATGCTCAATTAATTATTGAATATGGAATAGTACAAGTAAAACATGGCACTGGTTCATGGACCATTGCTGAAAATGGCTTGCTTCTCTATCAATCTGATTCTTTAAAAACAGGAGAAAACACGTCTGCTTCAGTAGTACTTTTTAAAAGCAGTATAATCAGACTGGATAGTAACACAGAAATAACAATTCAAGAATTAATAAAAGAATTAGAAACCAATGTTTCTATATACCAAGATTCTGGGCGGACATGGAACACTGTACGAAAGATAAGCGGAATTGACAACTATGAGGTCCAAACTCCAACAACTGTTGCAAGTGTTCGTGGAACATCTTTTGTGGTAAATGTTTCAGAATTTGGTGATACAACTTACGGTGTGATCAATGGATCTCTTAATGTTTCAATTACTGAAAATGGTACAATCTTAGACACAGAGGAAATAAAAGATAATGAATCAGTGAAGGTTGAACACGATAAATTATATAAACCTCTTTTTAAAGAATCACTTAAAAAAGATGAATGGATAATTAAAAACGAAGAGAAAGACGAAAAAATGATTCAAGATGAAAAAGCTAAATTATACAAAAGAATTGAACAATATATACCTCAATTTAAACTGCGGTATAACATAACTGACATAGAAATAGACACTCTAATTGAAGGATACCTGAGAGGATACTACGAAGACTACGATATCCCAGATAACGTTCCAGATTGGATCTTAGATTTAATTAAATTGCCTTGAGTCGGTTTTATGAAATCTGGGATATTTAAAAAAAAAATCACTAAGACATTAATTGTATCATTTTTTATCCCGGTTATTATCTCACTTCTTATGTTTACAGGTTTTTTAGATACTTGGGAATCCAAGGTTTCAGATGCTTTTTATACCCCTAGCAATCCAGATAATATGATTGTAATAGTTGCAATAGATGACAAGAGTCTTCAAGAACTAGGTCAGTGGCCCTTCGATAGAGAGCGTTTTGCAACAGTTATAGATAATCTAAACCAGAGCTTTATAATCGGAATTGATGTTTCTTTTTTTGAGTCTGCAACTAATGATTCAATGTTAGCTGACGCCCTCAAGGAAAATAATGTTGTTTTGGCAATGGAATATACATCCTTTTCCCACAAAAATGGTGAATTATATGGAGAAAATTTACTTAAACCAACTGCCGCACTAGGCACCCCTGAAGAAGACTTTAAAATAGGTTTTGTTAACCTTTATACAGATTCAGATGGTGTTACTAGATCATTTAGCTCCCATATAACCGGTATTGAAGATCATGACCACTTTTCCGTAGTTATTGTGTCTGAACTCCTTGGCAGCACTCCATATTTGGAAAGCTCAAAAATGTTAATTAATTACTTTTCTGAACCAGGAGGTTATGAATATATATCATTTTCTGATGTTTATAACAAGGTAATAGATTTTTCATACTTTGCTGGAAAAATAGTCCTTATTGGTGCTACTGCACCAGACCTACATGATGATGTTATTGTCCCAATTTCAGATAAAGCTATGCCTGGTGTTGAGGTTAATGCTAATCTTGTTCAATCCATACTTACTAGAGATTTTTTAAACAAGCAAGATAATATCTCTGCAATTGGAATAATACTTTTATTTTCCCTTTTAACAGGAATTTTACTCTTCAGATTTAGAATTCTTATTGTCACTATTTTTTTAGTAGTTCTATTCATAGTATATATATTTCTTTCCATCTATATTTTTGATTCCTTAGGAATTATTATGAAAATGCTCTACCCGCTAACTTCAACGATTTTAGTATTTATTTCTATTGTTGCGGTATATTATCGTACAGAAGAAAAAAGTAGAAAGTGGATAACCTCTGTTTTTGGAAAATATGTTTCCCCGATAGTTATAGATAATCTTATTAAAAATCCTGATAGTTTAAATCTTGGCGGGGAGAAGAGAAATATTACCATTTTCTTTTCAGATATTAGAGGATTTACATCTATATCAGAGAGACTTGATCCTGAAGAGCTAGTAAGTCTGTTAAATGGATACTTAACAGAGATGACATCTATAATTATTAATAACCAGGGACTTGTAGACAAATATATGGGTGATGCTATCATGGCCTTCTGGGGAGCTCCCCTTGATCAGCCCAACCATGCAGAAATGGCATGTTTAAGTAGCTTAGAAATGATTAATAAATTAAGAGAACTACAAAATAAATGGAAAAAAGAAGGCATCCTCTCGCTTGATATCGGAATTGGCCTAAACAGTGGTAATGCTGTTGTAGGCAACATGGGTTCTTCTAGTCGGTTTGATTACACAGCAATGGGTGACAATGTTAATCTTGCATCTCGTATGGAAGGTCTGAATAAAATCTATGATACAAAAATAATAATTACAGAAAAAACATATAAGAATGTAAAAGACAAATTTGAAACCAGAAAACTTGATGTTGTTAGGGTAAAGGGTAAGAAAAAACCAATTCTAATATATGAACTACTTTCTCAAAAGAATGGGATAGATAAGAAACAGAAGGATTTTATTAATCTCTATGAGGCAGGTCTAGAACTCTATCTAAATAAAAATTGGAAATCAGCTATTAAATATTTTCAAAAGGCATTAAAAATCATTAATGATAATGCTTCTAATATTTTTATAAATCGATGTAATGAATTAATAAAAAATCCTCCTTCCAAAGATTGGGATGGTGTTTGGGAGATGAAAACTAAATAATTTAAATAGGGCTTTTATCTATTTATCTTCTTCTTCTAAACACAACAAATAATATTACAATAGCTGCTAATAAAGTTATAAATTCAAATCCAGGAGCTTCATATGTTTGTAAATCTTTTATTACCATCGGATAAAACTTTTGATATACATATTCATAATATGTTAATAATCCTACTGTGAAATTATAAGTATGATCACATTTGCCATCTCCGTTACTATCTATTAGGTAGGTATTATTCTCTTTTTTAAGATCTGTTTGTTTTCCGGTCTCTGTATTATTAAATACGTCATATTCTTCATCGCTATTCAAATCAATAAGTAATCCATTAATACTATCTAGAGGTATTACATCAATTAAAATAATAAATTCAGCGGTCTCAGAATCTGTTTTATTATCAAATGCAATAACTGAAATTATGTATTTTCCATAGTTTTGCCAATTATGTGATTGATGAGTAGATGTTCCATTTGGTAAAAATTCTGTTGTTAATGATTCACCATCACCCCAATTAATTATATACTGTATTGAATCATTATCTAAATCTGTTGATAATGCTGTAAAATTATACGTAATATTTTTATGACCTAATATTGGACCAGTTATTGTAGGTTTTGTTGGAGGATTATTGGGAATTAAAATTAAAACATTAAAAATATCTTTATCAGTATAACTTTCATTATCAGTAACTGTTAGGCTTGCACTATAATTTCCAATCATAGAATATATATGTGTCGTTATTTCCCCGGTTCCATTTGTCCCATCTCCGAAATCCCAAAACCAATCAACAATATATCCATCTGGATCTGGATCAAAGCTGAATGATCCATTAAAAATTATTTCTTGTCCAACAAATCCATAGTATGGTGAACTAGCTGATGCATCAGCTTTTACTCCTCCAACGGTTATCGTTACTGTAGCTGTATTTGATAATGCACCCTGCTTATCCTTAACTTTATAATCGAAACTATCTGAACCATAATAATTAGTATCTGGTGTATATTTTATTTCACCAGTTGTAGTATTAATAAGAGTTTTACCATGAGAAGGTCCATAGGTTATGTCCATAGTGGATGGATCTAAAAATCCATCAATATCATTATCATTTGCCAGAACATCTATCCATATGGTCGTATTTATATTTGTAAACTCACTATCATCATTTGCATTAGGACGTTGATTACCTCCGCCGTAATAATATTTTATAGTTGAAAAACTCCATATTTCACTTGTGTTTGATGCATTATGGATATCCCAGGGGATAATCATCCAATAATATGTTGTACCTTGATTTAAGTTTGGTTTATAACTAGTATCAGATTGATTCTGCACTATCAAAGGTGGGGGATTACTAGTTCCGATGTAAACATCAAATAATAAAGGATCACCTTCAGGATCTCTACAAGTCCAATTTAATTCAGTAAGGACATCTATATCTGTTGAACCATTTAAAGGAATAGGGTTACTTGGGGAATATGGTGGATCATTTTTTGAGGTAACAGATATGTTTATTTTAGCAGTATCTATTCCACCGTTATTATCAGTAATAGTATAATTTAATTGATCAAAACCATAAAAATTATAATCAGGAGTATAAAATACATAATCTGTTGTATATGTTGCGTTACCAAAAGACGGTTGTGTTATATCTATAATATCAAGATCATCTCCATCAATATCATTATCATTTAATAGGACATCAATCTGATTATTTGATGAATCTTCGGTTACAGTGGTTGTGTCATCATTGGCTGTAGGGGGATCATTGGTTCCGCCAACTGTGATATAGACGGTTGCGGTATC
>CAYFVP010000077.1:0-12628 GCA_964346655.1 uncultured Thermoplasmatales archaeon | reverse complement strand
CCACTCTCTGCCAACATCTTTTTACTTGACTAACTAAAATTCCAACATGTCTGTTGTTAAAAAAGATGATGATATTAATTACTATTAAATCCCAAGTTATTCTAAGGTCCTTGTTATTTTTTTCAACTATTATATTTTTTTATAATATCATCATACATTTTTTTTACTTTTGTATTTTTATTATTAATTTCCTGTAACCAATTAATAAATTCTAATGAATAATATTTTTCAATAATTAATAAGTCTTTATATCGTTTTATTTTGTTTTTATCTTCAACCAAACTGTTATGAAACTGATTTGTTGCATTTATGAAGGAGATTAAAATATTTTTATCAATAGTTTTTCTATTGATATAGACATCAAATAGGAGATTTAAATGATTAAAAGTGTAAACTCTTTCAGCAATTTCCCATTTTTGATATTCTTTATTTAATGGTTTAAATGGATAATCTGTATTTAGAAACATCTTATTATGGTTCATAATTTTATCAAAAAAATCAATAATTAACATTTTATTAATTGTATCATTATGATTTTTATTTGTGAAATAAATAGTAATGCAATTAAAGTACTAAAATTTATTAACAGCAAAGCAATTTCAATCATAAGAATCACGAAATAAGAATTATACTATAATCAACATTAACTTTAAAAATGTATTTTTCATGGTTGTACATTGAATAATAGACTTTATCCACTTATAACATGATTTTCTCGTAGGTGTTTATCATGATAAATATTCAGATGATTATGAACATATGAGATTAATACTGGCAAAATTGACCAACTTAGTCCGAAAAGTACTCTTGACCAGTTGTTGTTACCCGGCAATATCCAACATTACTCAAGTTGATCCACGTAGCACAATCATGTTTTAACAATTTTGATACCTGACTTGAAATATTCTTTGCTCTTTCATCCCGTGAAGAGAATCTTTGGGAATCGTCCTGTGCAAATATTTCAATTTCTACTTCCCCTAACATAAAGCATAGTTTAGATCTTTGTATACGAATAACAATATGATTTCTATCTAAATACCTGGCATCTGATAGTAATTCCTTTGCAACTATGTCTCTAATGATATTTATTTCATTAGTATTTGGGTCTTTTAATGACTCAGATAGGGTAATATGGCAAACTGGCATTTTCAACCACCTTTCAAATTAAAATAATATAAAATACCTTTTTGATTAAAGTGCTTTATGGTCCTCTTACGTTGACCATTGAATTTTTTAATCAATTTAATTGCAACATGATTATCTGGTCTGCTCACTCCATATATTTCATTTATACCTGCCTTTTTACATTGATTAAAAATATACTTAGTTAATCTATTTCCAATTCCCTTATTAGTATAATCTTTTCCAAGAAAAATAACTAATTCAATTTCATCGAGATCTTCATTGAGGACTTGCAAACCACATTGACCAATGAGTTTTTTTTCTTTCCAAATACCATGGACACCAAAATCATATCGAATATAATGGCTGATCCTAAGCTGGAATAAGCCATTATAGTGCTCTTTACTTTGTATCTTTCTTTCCCATGAAAAATCCTTATCACCCAATCCTAAATTGACAAAATCATTTAGATCAGTAGATTTAAACTCACGACCATAAATATCACCTAATTGCCAACCCTCTTTCTTGAGAACATTTTTTGCGTTTTCTATGTTTTCATTAAACAGGCTTTCAGTAAAAAATAAGGGCAATCCTGAATCTGCAAGCTTTACTTGGTTAACTACATTGAATTCATTCAATGATAAGTAGGGCATGATTTTTATGTCGTCTATATTCTTTGGCCATGACCTAGAGGTTGCTACACCATTCCATGCAAAGAAACCACTGGATCCTGCCAATCCAAATTGACCAAGTTTGGGATGAACAGTAGCACGAATTGCATCTGGAAAAAATTTATGAATTAAATTCGTCCAACGAAGCATTAGATTTATAGAGGCATATTCAAAAGCAGCTTCAATGGCTTTATCATTAAATTCATGCCATATATCTTTATATTCATCCTCTACGTCATTTTCTTTGAGACGTAAAATTTTCCAACACTGCTCATCATTAAATTCGTTTAGATATTTACGTGTGTTCATATTCCATTTCATACCCGATACTAATGCTTGAAAAATGTCGATAATATCTTTATTTTTAGAATTTACAAGTTTTTTAATGTTTTCTCGAATGGCTAGTACAATATCCCATGCTCTTGAATCATCACTTGAACGATTAATTAATTCTTTAAGACATATGAAAGATACTGCTCCTTGTAAATTTAATTTCTTTCTATAGGATTTCAGATGGTTCAGATAATTTAATACAGTTTCTTTTGAAACACCGAAGATTTCACGATATAATTCACCATCTGTAAGAACTACAACATCAACTCCATATGGATGCACTTGATACATGACTTGGGTTAAGTTAAATAGTCGTATCATAAAAGATATTTCACCTATATCAGGAGTATCTCCTTCAAAAGGGACTCGAAATCTATTTTGATCTTTAAAGGGAAAACCTAGGATAACAAAGAGTAAGCGCCTCTTCTCTTCAATTGTGGGAATAATTTTTTTAATAAAATCATCTTGATTATTATTTTGGGCGTTCTTATTTGAGCCTACCTTAGAATCACACAATATCTCATATAAACATTTAGCTATCTCTGAGGGGGAATTTTCATCTGGTAATTTAATGCCAATTCTACCTGACCATTCACTTGCAATTAAAAACTTATTTAAAAAATGATTTGGCAAATGTATTTCCTTATTTATTCTAATTGGCCAATCATTTGGTAAATCTGGTAGCTCACCTTTTTCTAAAAATTCTGTTCTTACAAAAGCTTGCAGATTTTTGGATATCCATTCAGTTGTAGGAGTATCGGTATCTAAATCAAATCGTTTCATTTGATAACTAAGTGGAAAAAGTGACATTCCAGCATATACAGAATATGTTTGAATCCTTTTTCTTTGTAAACTATATGGTCCTTGAAAACTTTCCCAATAACGTTCAAATTTGGATTGTGGCAAACCATGTCCATAAGGTTCAAAGAGACTGAGTTCTATTGTATCATTATCTTCGTCCATCATATAACCTCATTAGATTTTGTAGTTGGCGAGGTTGGGCTTTCTCAATTAATCCCAAAAACTGAGAAGGGTAAATTGTAATTGTTGAAATTTCTACATTACTTGGAAGCGACTCTCTTGCACCTTCGGCTAATATGTTTCCATCTTTATCTAGTAAGTGTAAAATTAGACTAATATGTGAATCCCAATTTATACCAATTACAGGTATATTTGCTGAATATTTTACTAAATTTAGTTCTTCAGAAAGTTGGATATTATCAATATTTTTTCCCTCAATTGTATTAGGCCATACTCCTTCAATAACTGGAAAGGTTTCCATATTTTTTTTAAACTCTTTCAATATTCTTTTTGATAAGTTCTGAAAGAGTTTGATTTGGTTATCTATGTCTAAATCCGTAGCTTTGGCAACAATGACACACATTTCTGATGGACTATTAGGAAATCTATATGTTTGAGTGAATGAAGTTGAAATTGTAAAAGCTCTTGAAATCAATGCAGTGATTAGGATCTCAACAATTTGTGCTGATGGAGAAGGTATTAAAAATGCTGGTGAACCAAATCCAGGATATAAAACTTGCATAGGTTCTAAACCTTCATCATCCCAATATTTTGAAATTACTCTAGATGAAAACTCAATAAAATGATTAGCGAGCATAAGTTCAGATACAATACGACATACTCTGCTTATCAACACTTTAGAAGCTTGTTCGCGTATTTCAGGAGCCAATTCAGAAAGCTTTGTAGTTCTTGGAGAAAATAGAACTTGAATATCATTAATGTTTTTTAAAATTAGTTCCTCTCTGCTATTTTCTGCTAGTTGACCTGTAATTTTAATTCGTGTACCAAACCAAAGATCTTTAAGGTTCAATTTTGGCGCTATTGGGTCTTTTTTAGTGTCAATTATACAAAGTAGTTTACCTGTTATATCTTTAAGCCAGACTCCTTTAATACCTTTTTTTAATGTTTTCTGTTTTTCAATTGTTCCACAAATTACAACCTGCTCACTAATAGGGTATTTTGGTAAATCAAAAATAAAAGTAATATTTTTTTTTTCTTGAATTTCATTCATGGATCTGCCTCATAATCCAGAAATGACATTGCAAGCTGCATCTATCGTTGAATCTGTTGTGTTATAATGTGGAGATAATCGAAAGATTACCGAGGCACCATTCCTAGGAAAATGCAATGGGCAGTCCCAATCGCTCATCGTTGAAAAACCAATATTAGCTTTCTCAAATTTATCTTTGACATTGTTTTCTTGTTTTGGATTTTGTAGGAAAAAACCAACAATCCCAGATTCCGAATTAAGTTTACCAACCAAATTTAAATTGAGATTATTAGCCACCGCTTTACGAAGACGATTTGAAAGAATACGAATTCGATTTGAAATGGAGGTTTGATCATTGCTAATATATTCATTTATTGCTGATGATAGTCCTAACATTCCAGCTATACTTCTTTCCCAAAGTTCAAATCGTTTTGCATCCGTTCTTACCTTTATTCCAAGCACATTAAGATCATTGTCTAATTCTAGGTCTGCAGTGGAGAGGTCTAATTGTGTTGTTCTGATAGAAGATGGCTCTTTAACGTATAAGAAACCAGTTCCCCGAGGTCCACATAACCATTTTCGTCCTGTTCCAACGTAAGCATCACATTTCATAGATTTTACATCGCATTTCATTTGTCCAGCTGCTTGACAACCATCGACAATATAAAGTGCATCATATTGCTTAGTTAGATTACCTATTTCTTCAACAGGATATACAATTGAACCTTGAGCTGCTGCGTGGCTTAAAGCTACCATACGTGCACCTTTTTCTAAAGATTTTTTAAGATCATCTAGTGAAAAATCTCCTTCCATATTACATTTGATGATTTGAACTTTTGCACCAATTTTTTGTGCGAGATTGTATATTGTTATAAGATTTGTGCCAAATTCACTGGAGAGGGTTACAATAAGATCTCCTTTGTGTATATTTGCACCATTAATAACCATGTTCCATCCTCTACTAGCACTATCCATGAAAGCGATTTGTTTTGGGCTGGCAGCATTTAGTAAAGTTGCAACTCGACTATAGAATTGTTCAGTTTGCTCTTTAGCTATTTGTGCCGCTTTGTAAGCACCAACTTCTCCTTCTAATTGTAGATGTTCAGTAATTGTATTAAATGTATTTTCACTCATTAAGCCTGCACCTGCATTATTTAAATAATGTAACATTTTATTTTCCCCCATTTGTATTTTAAACTCAATTTTTACCTTATCCCTTATAGTTTACCATTTTATTGATTTAACTTTGGGATCTTGGAGCAAATATCTAAAGTTTAGCTCGTTATATAGAAGTGATTTGCTACTAATAAAGGTTCTACTATTTTTATAAATTTCTCTCTTCCTATTTTTAAAATATATACCCTATAAAAGTTTTATGTATAAATTCACTAATTCTGGCCAATTCTATTAATTGACAGTTAGTCTATTACTCTCTTCTTTTTTAAAAAATATTTGATGAAAAATCAATATAAAAAATGATTTAATCAGATATGATACTAATTTTGAACAAGGGAAATGTTATTTTTTGTCCATTTTTCAATTAATTGCAATATTTTTGGATCAATATTTAATTTTCAAAAATCTTTAATTCCCTCTTGAAAGCTAAATTTTATTTATTCGTATTCTAATTAAATCAGATATTGCATGAAATGTAGGATCTGGATGCCTGTCTAAATAATAAACAAAATTATCAATATACTCTTTATCTGCAATCTCAATTAATCCCTCAATAATGAACCAAAAACCTACAACTGCCTCTGGATGTTTTAATAAATTGTAAATTCGTTAACAAAATCTTTTGATACTAAAACGTCGAGGTCATCATTTTTTTGAAAAGTTACCTGGAAAGAATTTCCTTCATTTATCCTGTTTTTATTTTTTAAGATCTTCTTCAGTGCGTTAAATGATATTTTTAAACTCTTTTTATGTTTATATTCTGGTGTAATCAAAATACGTATCCTATTTTCAATAATTGAATCTATTACAAGCTTAACCTTCTTTGACAATAAACAATCCTCCTTCTCAGCCTTTTTCATTTCTTCTTATGTCAAAACAGTATTAAAACTTTTCACTCAACTGTTACCCTTATCTGAACATAAGAACAATACAAGGTAGATACTCCGAAACCAATACCTGATTGGACCTTACAATCCAAAGACTTGACATCATCAACAGTCCAATTACCACCACCTGGACCAGTAGGATCATAAGTTATGTTAAACCAATCAGTCCACTCCTCAGAAGTACCAACAAAATCACTATAATTATTACCATCAGAAGTTCCATCAAATACCGGAACCAAAAATATGCTCTGAAAACCAAGAGATGTATATGCTTTTGCTCTTAAATGTACATCAGTAATCGTTATATTGGTTATATAAAAACTATTACTAGTAAGCAACTGGGTCTCCTTCTCACCTTGGTCTGTAAATGCATAACTGGATTCATTACCATCAACCATATATTCCGGGTTATTACTCCAAGACTGATTAGTGCTGTAGTTGTTAAAATAAGCATAATAATAGCTGCTTTTTGTTTCACCTGCTTCAATAGAAAATGAAGTCAATGCTAGAAGCATGACTACCATTCCAATAATTATCTTCTTCATATCCTTTTACCTCCTCAAATTTTTCTAAATACTTTATTAATTCAAATTTTTATTAGCACTTGATTACTTTCCTTCAATATCAAATGATATAAAACAGTTTTAATCTGTATCGTTTTCCCATGCATAAACTAAATATTACATTTTATAATCCTCCTTACTCCATCAGTTATATTATAACTTGTTTTCAAGGGAAAAAAAGAAAAAAGATGAAGATGTCTCTTCAGAACCACTGATATACCCAGCCATATTCTTCCATAACAGGATAAGAATCCACAGCATTAGCAGTACCCGCAATACTATAAGCTGTATCACCAATACCGTCACCATCAGAATCACTACCTGTGTAATCACTCCAGTTATTGCCCTCACCTGGTGTATTATATAAGAAGGTGTTAGTTCCTGTGGAGTTCCATCTATTACCTGTTCCTGAATCTGATGCCTGTGGATATAAAATGCCACCATTATCGATGAAATCATTGAAGTAAATGGAATTAGATGAGCATGATACTGTTAATATATTGATACCGGATTTAGTATTATCTGAAATATTATTCTTGATAAAATTATTGTCAGATGAACCGGATAGATATATACCTTTATCGTTATCTCTGATAATATTATACCTAACTCTATTTTCAGATGATCCACTCATATAAATACCATAATTGTTTGCATCATAAATATCACAGCAGAAGATATAATTGTCATTTGAATTATCAATGTAAATACCACTTGTGAGTTCCATCGAGAAAGGATCTGCATTTAATGCATTTATATCACATCCGAAGATGATATTGTTATTTGAATTAGATAGATAAACACCGTATCTGTTTAGACTGAAATTGCAGTTATTCCAAACTGGATCCATGATAGTATCAGGTGATCCAATGAAGTTTTCATCTGAATCTGTAAGTAATATACCATATGTGTTATTGATGAAATCACAATCGCTGATAATATTGTTATCAGCTTCACTTTCAAGTTTCAGACCTGTAGTACAATTCTGAACAGAACAGTTTGTAACTGTGGTATTTGAAAGACGAGATAGACGTATACCAGTTACTGAGTTTTCAACTTTGAAACCTTCAAATGTTACATTATCGCATTGTACATCTACGGCTGTTTGCTGACCTGTAATAATTACATTTCCTTCACCATAAAGAGAAACTTCTTTATCCACTGTAATATTATTATAATCTCCATTAAAAACATAAATTACGTTCCCATCAGAAGCATTATTAACCGCGGCTTGAATAGTAGTCCAATTACCATCATCTGGATCCTCTTCCGGAAAATTGTCATCAGCAAACTCATTGGCAATAAGAATAGTATCTGTTGTTGAATTGGTTGCACCATCGTTATCAGTGACTTCCAGAGTAATAGTATATCTTCCACCATTAGAATATGAATGATTTATATAAGTCCCAGTCCCTGTGGTCCCATCACCGAAATACCATTTAGTATTTGTGATTGTCCCATCAGGATCAGATGATGTTGAATCAAATCTAACATTTTTACCAATTTTTTCAATATTCTTACTTTTATTAAAGGAAACATCTGCACATAAATCAAATACAGCCACTGTCTTTGTTACATTTGCAGTAAGGTTATTGCTATCCTCGATTGTCAACGTGACATCATATAGTCCGGCATATTCATATGTGTGATTAGGATTCTGATCTGTAGAATAATTACCATCGCCGAAACTCCAATTCCAGCTTGTAATAGTTCCATTATATGAAGGAAGTGATTCATCAGTGAAAGTTATATTTTTAGGGGGCGGAACTCCGACCTGCCAGCTGAAATCTGCAATAGGGCTTCCGTATGGGGATACATTGACAATTTGATTGCATTCATCATGAACATTTTCAAAAACATCTTTTAAAACAAGTTTTGCCGTATAGTCATCATAAATAGCATCAGTAGCATTAATTAATGTAACGTTAATATGACCCGCTGTGTTGTTTCCTGTGATAAATGGTATCAGACCTGATGCGTTAAGTTTTGATACTGGATCTCCTGTTGTAATATTATATAGACAACCAGTGATGTTTCCGAATAGGGAAACATTGGTATCGCTGGTTCCATTGAAATAAAGGGTTACTGAATCGAATTTACCATCATTATTTGAATCAAATGTCGAGTTGCTGCAGTTTACAAATGAGAAATTATGATCCAGTAGAAGATGTAATGCTACTGAGGCTACTGCTTCACTTTCAACATGAAATGTTAAATTATCTAAATTTTCTATGGTATCTCCTTTGGTATGGTCAAGGCCATCTCTATGATATTGAGAGTAAGGAAACCGGTGGAATTCAATGCAGGTATCAGCATAATCTTTATTTGGTAAACCAAATATCATACTGTCCTCAGGTGGCAATCCTATTTCGGGTACTGTCTTGATACGGCGTTTTTGTTGGACATCTGTCCGTGATGAATAATCTAATGCATCTGTAATATTTTTCGCCAGATTACTCATCGACTCATTAAAAGATGCCAATGTAAAATCCATTAACTTTAGGTTATTATCATAATCGTAACCTGAACGGTTATAATGACCGAAGTTACCTGGATTAATCACATAAATTACATTTTCTTGGGGCCCAGTTTCGTCAATTATGTTATCTTTTACATAATCTCTGGCGCCTCTCATCATTATTTCTTCACCACCAAAGGCAATAAATTTAACAGTGTGTTTCAGCTTTGACTCCAGTTCCCGGTCTTTGATAAGTTTAGCAATACCAAGTACCAGAACGGTTTCTGCTGCTTCATCTATAGCTCCTCCGTTCCACATACAATCATAATGAGCCCCGATAATACTTACATTACCTGTATCTGTACCGTTGATTTGCCCTATAACGTTATAACTTGTAACATCTACTTTTTCCCAATGTGTACAATAATCCACATATAATTTATATTTTAGGACACCTCCTTCTTTTTCGTATAATCTGTCTCTTATCCAATCACCTATTGTTTTATTAACATAGTAACCTGGTTTTGAAATAAGTACTAGCCAGTCCAAATGGTCGTAACCGGGGGGAATTTGAGGATGGGTATCAGTACTATTATCAATTGCTATATATCCTCTATAATTAGGTAAACCCATAAGACCTTTTGCCCATTTTCCCCCTCCAAATTGTTCATCAATTCTACCGATATGCTTCCAGCCATTCAACCAGTGTATATCACATAACTCAAAACCAGGTCTGCCTGGCCAGAAATCTTCGTATAATCTTTTTTTTCCCTGATCAATTCTATAATCACCACCAGAAAACGTAAAAAATGGGAAGCTTTCGCCAAATGATAAGTTTTTATATTCCACTAACGTGTTACCTTCCCAGACAGAGATATTTACATAAAAGTCATCTTGCATCTGTCTAAGTTGGTTAAGCGGTCCGATATATAAACTATTTCCATCACCTTCATCCGCCTGATTCCAACATGCATCAATGGTTTCGTTATGTACACAATCCAAACCAATATCATTCATCCATCCTTCAATTCTTTGGGCAGATTTATTTTCTCCAGGTTCTCCAAACCATCTACCTTTTGGTTGAAACTTCTCATATGTTATTATTCTACTTAAATTAACAATTTTATTATAGATATAATCATGGTCAAGGTCTGGGTCTCCATAATCTCCAGAAGCTTCAACTTCAATATTCTGAGGAACAGTTACAGATGCAAAGATTGTCACCAGCGTTACAACTAAAACAAATAATTTTTTTTCCATACCTTATCCACCCACCAATGTAACACATTATGGGTATATATATCTTTCCCATTTACCCATTAACCCAATAAAATTATATATGGGAAATAACATTACAAGCTATCAAATGTTAAAACTACTAGGTAAACCCCGGCCTATTGACAGTAGAAACAGGATAACGATTCCCTCTGAAGTTTTGAAACTCTTAGACCTAAAACCAAATGATGAAGTTTTTTTCAGGATTAATGAGGGTAAAATAGTAATGGGTAAAGCTATGATAAAATATGAATTTATTGATGAAATTATCGGCAGTAAAAAAAAGTAATGTTACATCCCTAGTTCATTTTTTATTTGTTTCGCTCTCTGATTTTTCACATACCAGAGAGTTGTTTTCAAATGCTCTATAAAATCTTCGAGGTTTTTACCTTTATCTTTGAATTCTTGCATTAGGACAATCTCATATTCAATATATTTTTCTATCACGTCTTTTCTGTGTTTTTCAAGTTGAGGATCAACCTCTTTTATATCTGTAATGCTATATGATTCCTCCTCCTTTACCATATATTACCTCCTATATCATTTAATATATTCTAACAACTGTATCAATATTTAAAATGATATGTTCAGTTTTTCCTACATAAATAAAAATTGATTGTAATTTTTGGATTAAAAACGGAATTGAATGATGACTATAAGAATATCAGATAAAAATATTATATGTATGAAAGTTTTATATACCAATAACTACATAATAAATTAAAGAAAATTGCGGGAGGTATAGTTCTGAATAAAAATATCTATGTAATATGGATATTATTTTTATTCTTGTTTTCAATCCTAGTACCAGTTACTTTTGGACACAATACTGTTAGAACATCATATGAAAAGAGAATACAAGTTACTACATCATATGATGGTGGTTTGATGGATAGTGCATGGCCTATGTTTTGTCATGATGCTCGTCATACTGGTCGTAGTTCTTATGGTAAGTCTGGGACTTGGTGGAAGGAAAAATGGAAAACAAATATTGGTTCTATGGTTTTTTCTTCTCCTGCTATTGATGATAACGGAACAATTTATATTGGCTCAAATAATTGTTATTTTTATGCTATTAATCCCAATGGCACTAAAAAATGGAGTTTTAAGACAAATGGAGATATAGATTCTTCTCCTGCAATTGCCGAGGATGGAACAGTTTATATTGGTTCAGGGGATGGAAATCTTTATGCTATCTATCCAAATGGAACAAAAAAGTGGAGTCTTCGTACTGGTGATGGTTCCATTGTGTCTTCTCCTGTCATTGATGAGAATGGAATTATATATATAGCATCAACCCAAGGAAGTAATATCTGCGCTGTTTATCCAAATGGTACTAAGAAGTGGGATTTTAAAACTGGTAACTGGATATATTCCTCCCCTGCTCTTGATGATGACACTGTTTATTGCGGTTCTCATGATGGTTATTTTTATGCTCTTTATAAAAACAATGGAACATTGAAATGGAGATATAATACAAAGAACTGGTGCGGTGGAGATGGAGCAACAATTGGTAAAGATGGCACTATTTATTTCGGTAACGTTGAAGGAAATTTTTATGCTTTAAATTCTAATGGTACTTTAAAATGGAAAATGGAATTGGGAAGCAATGTGATTTCTTCTCCTGCAATTGCTGAAGATGGAACTATTTATGTTGCAGCATACAGGGGTTTTACTAGTGCTTATATTTATAGTTTTAAACCTGATGGAACTGTTAACTGGAGATATGAATATCTGACTGAGTATATTAGCACGTCTCCTGCTATTGACAAATTTGGGATTATATATTTTGGGGCATGGGATGGATATTTGTTAGCAATGAATCCAGATGGAACACTTAGATGGTCATATTCATATAAAGGATTAGATGCAATCTTTTCTTCTCCAGCGATTGGAGAGGATGGAACTATTTATTTTGGTTCACATAATGATGATTTTACTGCAAAACTAAATGCTATTGAACCTGTTGAAGGTAATAGTCCTCCTGAAATCCCTTATATCAGTGGTCCAACCCAAGTCAGTCGTTTTAAAGAATATAACTATATATTTGAAACAACTGATGTTGATGGTGATAAAGTCCGTTTTTTTGTTATTTGGGATGACCATGTGGAAAGTGAATGGACTGATTTTGT
>CAYFVP010000076.1:0-3625 GCA_964346655.1 uncultured Thermoplasmatales archaeon | reverse complement strand
GCGTCCTCTTGTTTTCTAAAGGCCCCTGTACATTCTAAAACAATATCAACACCTAACTTATCCCAAGGAATCTTAGATGGATCTTTTTCATGAAATAGCTTAATATTAAGTTTATCAATTAGAATTTTATCACATTTCATCTTTGTTTTTTGCAACTCTATAAAATCGGGTCCAAAATTTACATCAAATGGTGCAATACCATGAACTGAATCAAACCTAAGCAAATAGGCAATATCCTCGGCAGAGTTCAAATCATTTGCTGCAACAATTTCTAAATCATTTGATGGATTTTTTATATAATGATGTAGAACTAGTCGACCGATACGTCCTAATCCATTAATTGCTACATGTTTCATAACAATCCTTTTTCTTTGAGTAAATGGAAAATGATATATTATTAAATGATAACTTAAATACAGATTAAAAATGCCTTAAAAATAATTAAAAGATAGTTTATTTTATTATTCTATATTAACCTTATATCTGCCCTTATCGTCTCCTTTCTTCTTTTTTTCGATTTCAATATCCAGAACACCATTTTTATGGATAGTTTTAGTAGACTTCTGTTTAACATTACAAGGTAAATCAATAATTTTATGATATTTACTATCAGGAAAATCTACTTTAATTTCTAGTTTTTCATCTTTAATATCAAGATCTATGTCCTCTTTTTCTACACCTTGAACCTAAACAGTAATTGCAACATTATCACGATTTTAAATAATATTAACTAGAGGCTCCCTTTCTTCTGATAGTCTCGTTTCACCATTTGGAGCTTTTTTGGATAATATCCGAACTCTTGGATTCTGGGTTTACCATTAGAATCAATATGAAGATTAAAACCACGAACATATAATTTCCCTGGTTTAATGTTTCCAACTGGCATATCTTTAAATACCTTTTCCATCATCCGCTCCATTGCCACAACCCATTGAAAGCATCACTATATCCTGTTTAATGAGTTTCTTTGCAACTCGAACCGTATGTACATCCTGTCCGGTATCCCGCAATGTTGTGCATGAAATCGTTTCTGCAACTCCAAATATAGTCCCCTCTTTAATCGCTTCGAGAAGTGGATCAAGTTTACTACCAAAAGCTTCAAATCCTTTCCACATTCTTCACATTTTTTCATTTTCATCAAATAACATGTAGTGTTTCAATTAATAATAAAATGTTATTTCAAAAATTTCTGCAGAAAATCTAGTTTAATATAGATAACCTAAAAGTGTACGAATAGTAGTAGTTTTACCAGCTCCATTGGGCCTTAAAAAACCGAATATCTCCCCCTTTTTACAGAAAGGGTAAGATCTTTTATACCCTTAATTTTTCAATAATATTTTGTTAAGTTTCTAGTTTCAATAACATTCGATGAAAATATCATTTTTTAAACCTTCTTTTATTCAATCAATTCCAAAGTCTGTTCCCGTCTTATAAATGAATAAATGGGTATAATTCTGAATAATTTTATTTTACTAAGAAAATATTCTGTCAAAGTTCCGCGAGTTATTATATTATCATTATTTATAGTTATATGCCCAAAGAATCGTGTAGTACCTTCTACAACCATTCTAATTAGATAAAATCTACCTAAATGCATTGTTTGATTAATCAAAGTGTCATCATTTTTATAAAAGAAAATCTGATCTGCATTTTCATCATTCATTCCAGCTATATAAGTATAATACGTTTCTGCAACAAAAGCGTTTATATCAGTGATTATTGGCGCCCAATCCGGCATCATACTATATATTTTTGGAGTTACATAACTTGTATTACATGTACCAAAGAGTTCTTTTTTAAAAACATTTTTATGACTATCAAATGCTAAAACATCAATAAGTGTTGTATATACAAAGTAAGACTCTAATGAATCGTGAGGAAATTCATTTAATTCTTCTGTTACATTATATAAATTAAAATTTTTTGGAACATAAATCTCCAATTTATCTAATTCTGGGATATGATACCATTCTAAATCTTCTTCAGTAGCTACCGCGTCAGCAAATTGAATGTCATAAAAATTTATATAATCTGTCCCATTTTCAAATTCCTGATGATAAAAGGATATTTTATATCCTGAAACATCAATTGTTTTACCTTTCTTAAAAAACAATTGAAATATTAATACCTAGACTGGATTTTCATTCAACATTAACCAATAAGAAACAAGCTGTTGTGTAACTTCATGGAACCTTTTAAAATCTACAGGTTTTTGGATATAGCTATTAGCACCAAGCTCATAAGCACGTTTAACATCCTGCTCATTTTTAGAAGAAGTTAATAAAATAACTGGTATCAATCTTGTACGTTCGTTAGAGCGAATATATTTCAATAATTCAAAACCATTCATTCTAGGAAGATTTAAATCAAGTAAGAGAAACTTAGGTAAACTACTTG
Source organism: uncultured Thermoplasmatales archaeon (assembly GCA_964346655.1). Classification (GTDB taxonomy): domain Archaea; phylum Thermoplasmatota; class E2; order DHVEG-1; family DHVEG-1; genus CAYFVP01. Next base: position 1,228 of record CAYFVP010000076.1, on the reverse strand, counting down.
TATTAAGATATTCAACTGCCTCTACACCATCTTTTACAACTTCCAAACTATGACTATTTTCCCTGAAGTTACATTTATCGAAGGCTCGCTTGGTTAGTTTAATATCATCAGGGTTATCCTCCACTAGTAAAATAATATTTTCTTTCATGTTTCCGACCAGTATAATTTTATATATTTCTTCTTATAACAATTATACATTGTAATATAAAAAACTTATCTAAAAAATAAATAAAAAATAAGTTAGAAACAATTAAATAACCCAATTTATAGCTAAGTATATAGAAATAGGTTACTTTTTGTTTACTTTACTTTCCGACATTATAGTTTTATCTTTGTTTTGTTCATATTTTCACCAGAGAACTATAGGCATCCCATTTTGAGGTGTTTGCATGATAGTTTTTGTCCCATTCATGAAGTCCTATCCCGAGTGCCTACTGCAACAGTCTTCACATAAAAAGTGTTCATCGTTAAATACCAACCTGAGAGTTGTTCACTTAATGTAATTTTACGGTTACATTTAATACATGTGTTTTCAATAGTTTAAACACCAACGTATTAATTTTTTTTCTAAATATATATGATATTTCTTGCACGGATATAAATACCAACCTTGATTAACTTTTAAAAAATAAACCTTTGATTTAGCTAAAAATGTATTACTCTTTTAATAATTTATATAAAGGAAATAAAACATTTACATCAGATAATAGCTTAACGTATAGTAGAAATACTTCGTGCTTGTGTTAAGGATATCGAAAATATCCAACCAAATTATGAAAAAATCTTTGAATTACCTGAAATACGCGTTTAAAATATATTGTTGAATCATTCTGTTAGTGTTAAAAAATGATGCATTTATTGCAATACAGCTTCTCATTGTTCTAATCCAGTTATCTCGGTCATCATAAAACTTGGGGATTATCCACGTTTCAAGTTTATTGTAGAGATCATTTCGATCTATTTCATCATCAGATGCTTCTTCTTCTATTTTCTCTGGGCCAATTGCCCATCCAGTAATGTTTTCTATACATCCTTCAAGCCACCAGCCATCGAGAGTGCTTAATTGTGGTACTCCATTATGGGCAGCTTTCATACCTGAGGTTCCTGAGGCTTCGAGTGGGCGTCTAGGGGTGTTTAGCCATAGGTCAACACCTGACGTTATCATTTTCCCGATTCTTATGTCGTAATTGGGAATGAAGATGATTTTTACTTTGCCATATATTGTTTT
>CAYFVP010000075.1:0-17591 GCA_964346655.1 uncultured Thermoplasmatales archaeon | reverse complement strand
ATTGAAAGCTATTGGTTCAAGGTGTCAACGATTGAAACGATGGGTGTTTCATCAGTTGATGAAGATATCGAAAGAGCATTGTTTTCTTCAGTCAATATGAAAACTGCAAAAGTTTTGTTATTAATTAAAACTGTTTTTTTATTCATTATCATAATTTTTAAAAAAAAGATCGATGTTGAAAAAAAATATAAAGGATATATTAATACTTAATTTTATATACATAGTATATGGGGGATAATCTTTGAAATTAATAATTCCACCAGAGCCTAAATTATTAAAGAAACAATTTATAAAACAAATGAAAGATTTAGAGCTAAAATTTGACTCACTTACTTTATGGTTTGGAAATAAACTACCAAGTTACATATGGAAAGATGGCGGATGGTCTAAACCTCTTAAAGCTGAAGGATATAACTGGCAGAGTTTTTTAAAAATTCTATCACTTCATAAAAAAGATATGATAAGATGGTCAAGAAACTCAATTTCATGGAAAGATTTTCTTCTAAAAATTCAAGATACAATTAGAGATCCTATCTTTAAGAAAATATTAGGCAGTTATAAGGAAAATGTAATATGAACAATGTTGAAGAAATAGATGGAGTTCCGATAGTTCTTACTGCTTCAAGAGTAGAGGCAAATGAATATCAAAATAATCCATTTTGGGCTTTTGTTTGTACATTTCCAAAAAAAATATCAGGATATTTTTTAAGAGAACATCTGAATTCATTGGAACATAATTTTGATGGAACTGCTAAACGTACGATTTATGGCCTTAGGAAAATTGAATCGATGCTAATAGATGAATTTGGAGAAAAAAATGTAGTTGTTACTCATTATGATAATCTGCATAAATTCATCGGTAAAAAAACAAAAGTTGTTGGAATCTCAAGTATGGATCCAATGGGGCTTGCATACGTATCCACAACATACAACTCTCTTATTGGATTTGGTGGAGAATCATTAAATTCCTATGAATTTAAAAAACTTGTATTACATCCATCGATTCAAAAGTATAAACCAAAGGTAATTGTTGGCGGACAAGGTTCATGGCAGGTTAGTGAAGCCAATGCCCAAGAGAAATTAGGAATTGATGTTTTATTTCAGGGTGAAGGAGAAAAAGATCTCATAAAAATTTTTAAAAAATTAATGAAAGGAAAATCAGTTCCAAATTACTATATTGCAAAAAAGCCAAATAGATCAAAAGTTGCTATAATTAAACATGCTGCATCCTATGGCATGGTTGAAATAACCAGAGGGTGCGGTAGAGCATGCCACTTTTGCAGCCCTACAATGCGAACAAAATACTCTTTTCCAATAAATCATATCATGAAAGAAGTAGAAGTAAATGTAAAAGAAGGATCATCAACTATTTTTACAGTAACAGAAGATATTTTTTTATATAAGAGTAAAAAAAATTTTATTCCCAATCGAAAGGAAGTTACAAAACTCTATAAAACCATTGCATCTTATCCAGGTGTAGATTTTATTTTACTTTCACATGCTTCATTTGCGCCTGTAGTATATGATAAAAAACTGCTTGAAGATTTAACTCCTTTTTTAATTGAAAAAACAAAATGGAGCCCGAGTGAAAATAACGCCTATAAACAATCATTTATATCTGTTGAAATGGGAATTGAAACTGGTAGTGTTAATCTCATGAAGAAACATATGAAGGGAAAGGCATTACCATTTAGTGTTGAAAATTGGCCTGAGCTTGTTGTTCAAGCAATAGGACATATGAATGATTATGATTGGTGGCCATTATGTACTATTATGACTGGACAACCTGATGAAACTGAAGATGATGTAATTGCAACATTGAATTTAATAGATGATTTAAAGGCCCATAACTCTAAAATGTTTTATACACCAGTTTTATTTATACCACTTAAAGAAGCAGTTCTTGGTAATTGCAGTAGAGCCAATTTAAATAACCTAACAGAGCTACAATGGGAGGTTATTTCAAGATCGTGGAGAAACAACATTGATTTTTGGGCGCCTCAGGTTCAAAAAAGGGCAGGTCCATTATTTTTCTTTGGTTATTGGCTTTATGGACGATGGAGACTCGGAAAAAAATCTACCAAAGCCTTAATGCGACTTGCAGGCTTTCCTGTAACAAATAAAATTGATAAAAAATGCAATCCTGAGTACTGTGGAAACGGTAATTTTAAAGAAGAATATGAAGAAATAAGAGATCGTTACTCTAACTTTTAATAAATGCTTTATATGCTAAATATGAAGAATATATATCTACCTTACTTGAAATCTCAAATGGTGAATGCATACTCATAATTGGTGGACCAAGATCTATTACTTCCATACCTAATCTTGAAAAATATATAGCAACTGTGCCTCCACCACCATTATCAACCTTTCCGATTTCTGCTGCTTGCCAGGGGATTTTTTCTTTATTAAGAAGTGACCTAATTTCAGAGACATACTCTGCTGATGCATCATTTGCTGCATACTTTCCACCATGACCAGTAAACTTTGACATTACCACTCCATTACCTAAAGTTGCTGCATTTTTAAGTTCAAAAACTTCAGTATAGTTAGGAGTAACTGCTGAGTTTACATCAGCAGATATTACTTTTGATTTAAGCATAACACTATCAACATCAGCTTTTGGATCCATTTCTTTAATAATTGATCTTAAAAAGGTCGTAACCTGTGCTGTTGTGTTTCCTTCGCTTCCAATTTCTTCCTTATCAACAAAGAGAGCAATTGAAGTATGCTGGGGACCCTGAACATCCATAATTGCTTTAAAAGCACAATATGCAGAGGCTCTATCATCCTGACCATAGGCACCCACAAGAGATCTATCAAATCCTATATCCCTTGCCTTGTAGGCTGGAACTGCCTCAAGCTCTGCAGAAATAAAATCTTCTTCTGTCAAACCATAATCTTTAAAAAGTTTATCAAGAACTGCTGACTTTATCTTTTCACTTAAATCTTTTTTTGTAGGTTGACTTCCAATTAAAATATCCAAATTTTCTCCAGGAATTGCTTCTTTCATTTTCTTTGTATCTTGTACTTTATGAGAAAGATGAGGTAAGATATCAGGAACAGAAAATATTGGATCAGATTCATTTTCCCCAAGAGCAAATTTTAACTTTTTGCCATCTTTTTTAATAATAACTCCATGTAAGGATAATGGAATTGTGACCCAGTGAAATTTTTTAATTCCACCATAGTAATGTGTTTCAAAAAGGGCAACATTGCTTGAAGAATCCTCATAAAGAGGTATTTGTTTTAAATCTAGTCTGGGACAATCAATGTGTGAAATCACTATTCTTAATCCATCGTTTATCGGTTTTTTACCAGCAACAATGATTGCTGCTTCTTTTTCTCTATTGACTTTTATTTTTTTCTTTTTACCTTTTGCTATAATACTAATTTTTTTAATAGCCTCTCTTTCGGTTTTTGCCTCATTTAAAAAAATCTTATAATCTTCACAAAAATTATACGCTTTTTTAATTTGATCTTTTGTAAATATTTCCCATGCTGATTTCTTTTTGTAAGCATATTTACTCTCTTTTTCCTTTTTATCTTCTTTTTTTGCCATAGGTTATCCTCACAAAATAGTCATATGATTTTTAAATATAAAAATGATGGTAAGATATTATTTGTTATAACAATTTAAGGATATTCCATTTTTATATTTTGATTTATTCTGATATACTCCAAAAACATGCTATAAAAACTATAGAGATTAATTATTTTAGGACACAAAATAATTATTTATAGGAGGTAGTTGTCAAAAAAGTGGCACTCATTCTAAAACGCAATCAATGGAGAAATCAACATGAAGAAATACAGAAAATTCAAGGCCTTCATCAAAATGTGACCTTTTCAATCTGGGGTCATCAGCCTTTTTTCCAACTTTTTCTTTTTTCATTACATTTCCCCAACTTTTATCTACGTATTTTTATCTTTTGTTATTTTACAATCTTTAGCACATATCACCTATTCGATATATCCTTACATCTTAAGTAGAAAATATAAAAATTGGTTTGTAGCTTTTTTACCTAAAGCAATATTGTTGCATGCTGTTCATAATTTTATGATTTATCTTTATGATAATAAATGGGTTACATTTGTAATGGTCACGATATTTTTGTTACCAATTATAATTCTTGAGAGAAAAAGTATATCTTGTTTACTAAAATCTAGGAATAGTAAGAGAAAGAAGTTGATTTTTACACTGGCGTTTATAATAATTTATATTTACATTTTCTTATGTTGTTTATTGGCATTTTGAACTAAAATAGTTTAAAATTTATTTCTAAATAAATTATCTAAATAACAGTTTGAGGAGACCTGGTTTTAGTTTAGAAGAATAATCGATAATTCTTGGTTTCTTTAAATTTGCTAGTTCCATTGCAAGTTCAATACATGTTTCTTTATTACCTAATTTATCAATGAGCCCAGCTTCCAAGGCCTCTTTACCATAAAATATTTTTCCTTCTTTAATATCAGACAACATTTCCTTCTTAAGTTTTCTTTTTTCCTCAACACTCTTATAAAAACTCTCATAAATCAATTTCACTTGTTCTTTTATTATCTTTTCCTCTTCTTTTTTTTGTTTTTTAAAAGGAAAACCAAGTTCCTTAAATTTACCAGATGGTATCGAATCAATTTTAATACCAAATTTTTGAAGAAAATCTGATAAATCAGGTCTTATACCCATAACACCAATACTACCTATAGCACTAAGTTCATCGGCTACAATTTTATCACAAGAAGATGCTATCCAATATGCACCAGATGTGGCAGAGCCCTTGATATTCGCTATCGTTGGTTTTTTTATTTTCTTTATAAACATAGCAAGCTCCTTAGAAGGATAAGGCTCCCCACCAGGTGAATCAATATCAAAAATTAATGCTCTTATCGACCATTTATCCTTTATCTTATCTAAAATATTAATCAATTGTTCCACTGGAGCGCTTCTACCTAATAAAGAAGGTGTTCTTGTAAGTGTTCCATGAATGGGTATTACCGCAATATTTTCTAACATCAATAAATTGATACTTTAGGGTTTTATATTCTTATTCCTCTTTTTAGGCCCTAAGACAACCTTCCATTATCTCTTTTTTTATGTCTTATTTTATGATTTTGTTTAAAGCAAATCAGAATAAACAACAGTTAAGAAGAAATTTATTTAAGGATTAATTAATTGCAATTTATGTTAATAACAGTAATTTAAAGAGATGGGATATGAAAGATCTAATTCAAAAGTTTGATAATATTTTTAATTGCCCCAATTGTAAAAAAACTCTCTGGCGTTATAAAAAACTTCCAGATGGAACAAGTGTATGTGTTTCTTGTTATGATTTATATATGAAAAAGAAAAGTGAAAATATAAAACAGAAACTAGCATATATTAAATTAGTTTCTAGAGATTTAATAAATAATGGTTTATCAGAATTAATATTTAATTTTTTTGAAAAAAAGTATAATAACAACCCTATTGAAAGTGAAGTTGTAAAACTTTGGAAGCTTTTATATCTAAAATATAAACAAGAGATTGATTATGAAATATTTTTTGATGTTATTAGCAAAGTTTATAATATTGTTAAGGAGAAAAATGATTTGGAATCCTTTGAAAAGGATTTAAAGCCTAAAAAGAGACCTACGGAGACAAGGAGTTATTATTGTATAATTTGCAAAACACAAATCGATAAAGAGACGTACGAATATTCAAATAAATATTTTAATAAAGCCTTATGTAAAAATCATCAAGGAACAAAATATCATAGAGATTTGTTTTTTGCATTGAAAAAACGTGGAATACCATGTGAATTTGAAGCATATAATGGGAATAAACATATAGATATTGCATTACATGATATTAAATTATATATCGAAGTTGATGGAGAACAACATTCTATTGATTCTAATCAGTTTATAGCTGATTTAAAAAGAGATAAATTCTCAAATGAAGGGGGTTATCAAACAAGGCGATTTACTAATAAAATCATTGATGAACATCTTGAAGAGATTGCTGATAATCTAAAAGAGGCATATAAAAAAGTAAAATAATTTCAGAAGGAAAAAATGAAATGCAAAATCTGTGGAGTCAATGAAACAGACAACCCAGACGAGTTATGTGATGATTGTAAAGTATCAATAATTAGCGATGATGACATTCCGCCAACGCTCAGAAAAAAATTAAAGTAGATTTTTTAAAGAATTAGTTGCTGTGAATATACAAAAAAGGATTAATATGAGATATTGGTGCATTTCAACATCAGCTAAAAATTGGAAAGTATGTAAATAAAATAAAGTCTGGGGAATGGATGCAAGATACTATGTTACTCTAAAAAAATATCTGAAGAGTGGAGACAAGGCTATTGTATACAATCATGGTGGAATTTTTGTAGCCGTTGTTGAATTTATAGGTAAATATTTTTTCAGCGATGAAGATATAGGTTGGACGAAAGATGAAAATAAATTTCTGTGTCCATATAGAATTTAGTTTAAAATGATTTGTAAGAGTAATAATCCTCCTAAAATTTCATTTTCAATAAAAGAAATTGATAATAAGGCAAAATGGGAAAAATCAAACTTAATAGATGAAATAACGTTTATTGCCGATAAAGGCAAAACATGGAACCAATCTTTTCAGAATAGGAAAATATTAGTAGATTAATTAATAAAACATCGGTCCCTAATATTTGACAATTTTTGACATAGATTTTATATATTTGTAATTAGATGTGAATTTGTATCGGAGGAGGTATATATACAAAGAACTGTGTTAAAAAAGATGGTGATAATTGCAATTATTGGTTTATTTGTTGGTGTTTCTATATCACCTGCAATTGGTGGTTATGCTCTTAAATCAAATACAAATAAAATTGAAGTAGATAATGAAAGTGGAAAAATTTCTCCTTTAACATTTTATACTTTTGATAAATCTGGTTCAAAGGAATATAATTCTGTTTTATCTAATGAGGTTGCAAAAGAAATTAATGAATTACTTGAAGTTTTAGGATTTAAGATTATTAATGAGCCTTTTAGTGAAGAAACGAAGATTTTGAAATCAGAGTTTGTTGAATTATTAGAAATAAATGGTTTGCTACCTGAGGGTATGTCTAAAGATAAGGTGCTTTCTTTGTTGAATCCTTCATGGCTTAGTTGGTTTGAGAAAAGACAGCATTTGATATCAAGTAGAGCTTTCAAAACAGGTTTTATTAACATCTTGACCGTATTAGGGAATCTTCAAAGGTTTTTTGTTTCATCAGATATTATTGAAACGCTAGGTAGATATCCTAAGCCAGCTTCTACCTCTGCTCATGCTTTTTTTTGTAGTATATTTGGTTTGGGTGTCGTTACTATTCCTTTGTTTATACTTCCTAGACCTCGTGTGATAATTTTATGGCTTGATAGTGCTGAAATTTATGTGGGTGAGCTTTTACGTAGAAGAGGATTTAAAGTATCAGGTAATCAATACGGTATTGCTTTAGGTTTTATTGGTCTTAGTATTTTAGGTTATTTTATAGGTTATGCAGTTTATGTATATGTTAATGCTGATAGTATAGAATGGAATCTGCCGGCATATAATTTATATACTTCCTTACAGATTTGAATATTGTAATAAGAGGGAGGACTTATGCAGAAAAACCATACTGGTAAAATCCTTGCAATAGGGATAGTTGTATTGTTTATAGGCGTGGGCATTCAACCCGTTTTTGCTATTGATAATAAAACTATGTCAAAATATATTTCTTATACGAAAGATATAAAACATTTAAGTGAAAATGAAATAAAATCAATAATAATTGAGTTTGTTGACAAAATTAAAAATTCAAATCCTGAAAAAATATCGGTTAAAAAATTTAATAATTTGTTAGATAAATCAAATTCAATATATATTTATTTATTATTTGCATTTAATTTCTTAATTTTAGAGATTTATTTTTTAAAAAATAATAATCTACCAATGGCTAAATTCTGTTTAATTTTTTTTATATTAAGTATTGTTTCGTATGGGTATTTTAGTTCCCCATCTTAATATTTAAATATTGAGGTAGATTATGAAAAACATATGTAAGAAAACCATCACCTTTAGCATAATCTTGCTTCTGATTGGTGTTAGTGTATCATCTGCAATATCCATTGATACCAAATCAACCATAACCAATAATGAAAGTGTTGAGGATTGTAATTGTAAAGAAATTGATAGTAGACATCTTGTTAGATTGGAGAGGCAGTTAAACAGGTTGGAAGTCTATTCAAAGTTGTTGTTGGTGTTGTCAAGTTATAATTCTGAATTGAGAGAGATAAGTGAAGAATTATATGATTTAATAAACTCTGATAGTCCTTGGATTTTCCCTATTATTTGTGGTATTTTACTAAAAATTCTTACTAAATTTGATAAAATGATGGAATATTTATGGGAATTATGGTTAGTCTATGGAAATGTTATAGCGATGAGAATATCTAGCATATTAAGTTATGTAAGTATAATTCTATACACAAAAGGAGGTGATTTAAATTGTGATTGGTATGAACCTTTGCCTCCTCCAAAACAGATTTTTACATATAAGAAACCATATCCCTCTTTAGCATTTAGGATTAATTCCACCTAAAAGTTTTATATACCCACATTTGATTTAAATTATTGGAGGAGGCAAAATAAATGCAGAATAATTTGTTAAAAAAAAGGCTTGGTATTTGGAATAATTGTTTGTATGCTGTCTGTTACTACTACTTTTACAGTCGTAGTAGCAACGAATTCTGAGAAGACAATGGTAACTACCGAGAAGATTAATAGCCAACCTGAATGTGTCACCACTCTAATAACAGAAATAGACAGGGTAATTGAGGTTGATAGTGATGGTAATATTGTCTGGGAAGTAACTGGGCTGGATTTTCCAGTTGATGTGGAGCGATTAGAGAACGGTAACACTCTGATAGTAGAATCATACGAACATCGTGTAATTGAGGTTGATAGTTTTGGTAATATTGTCTGGGAAAAAATCTTTGAGGATAATTGGTTTCCACTTGATGCTGAGAGACTCGATAACGGCAACACCCTCATAGCAGTACCTTACCAGCAAGCGATAATTGAGGTTAATAGTGCTGGGGTTATTGTCTGGTGGACACTCGTATTTCAACCCTGGGATGTTGAGAAGCTCGATAACGGCAACATCCTCGTAGCAGACACCTATAGGGTAATTGAGATTGATGGTGATGGGAATATTGTCTGGGAAATAGCTGGACTGGAGAATGAAGATGCAGAGAGGCTTGATAATGGCAACACCCTCCTAGCAGATGGTATCACCAATAGGGTAATTGAGATTGATAGTGATGGTAATATTGTCTGGGAAAAAACCGGGCTGTTTACTCCAACTGATGCGGAACGATTAGAGAACGGTAACACTCTGATAGTAGATACTAAGTTTAACGATCATCGTGTAATTGAGGTTGATAGTAACGGTGATATTGTCTGGGAAATAACTGGGTTGCATTTACCTTGGGATGCTGAGAGACTCGGTGATAATCAACCACCTGATAATCCTAGTATTACTGGTCCAACAAGTGGAGCGGTAGAAAAAGAGTATAATTATACTTTTGTTACAATTGACCCTGATGAAGATATTGTATCCTACTATATCGAATGGGGAGATGACCAGGTAGAAGAATGGATTGGCCCATATGCCTCTGGAGAAGAAGTAATTGTGAGTCATACCTGGTCTGAGCAAGGTACTTATACAATCAGAGCCAAGGCTAAAGATATTTGTGGTGTTGAGAGTGAGTGGTCAGAACCGTTTATCGTGACAATTAGTAATCCACCAGGTGCACCGACTATAACTGGTGAGACTAATGGTAAAACAGGAACAGAATATGAATACGGTTTTACATCAATAGACCCAGATGAAGATGACATAGATAGATACGTTATTAATTGGGATGATAGTTCACCAGAAGAAACAATTACAGGTCCGTTTAAATCAGGAGAAACAGTATTTGCAAAGCATACCTGGAACACATATGGAGATTACCAGATTTCAGCATACGCTGTTGATGTGATAGGCCTTCAAGGTGGAGATGGTACATTAAACGTAATCATGCCAAGAGCTAGAGCACTGCTGAGATTTTTTGATATGTTTCCGATACTGCAGAGATTGTTACAAAGACTAGCACAATGACCAACAACTATATATATCCCAATTAACAATAGTTAATAATGTGGGGCCTAGACAGAATGTAAGTGTGAATTTTTTCAGATTCTTTTTCATACTTCCTCCTTCTTTTTACACCTAGGCTCCACATTTTTACTTAAACTTGAATTTGTTTATTGAAGATATTATTAAAATCTCTAATCACGATGGAGATTTCCAATCTTTCCAGCTATCGGAATAAATTGCATTTATAAAATATATAAAACCGTGAAATGTTACCTGTTTTGAAGAACCATCAGTTAGAACATAGAAATCAACTTTAACATTAAATAAACCGAATGGATAACCTTTATCTCTAAAACATTTTGCACTGAAGTAATTAATACTAGACATAAAGTTAGGTTTAAGATTTTTTTTAATAAATAATATGTTTCTTTTTCAAATAATTGTGTACCATCTCTTGTTGTTACATTCAGATAATATATACATTCAATTGGTTCATCGTTTCTGTGTACACAGTCAATGTTGCCTACATAACCCCACTAAGGAAAAGTAAAAATAAATGGGATTGAATAAATTTGAATATGAACATTATCTATTAAACCACCCTTAATTGTCGAAGTTTTATTTATATTAACAAATTCTTCTCCTTTTGGTTTGGTGTCTACTGCAGTAAGACTAGGTGCAAACGCTGTTAATACAATTATTGATATAATCCCAACTATCATACTTTTTTTAAATAAGCTATTTCTTTGAATTTTATACCTCCTCTAGAAATTTAATATTAAATTAAAGGTTTATAAATCGTTAGCTTGAGTTTTTTTATTAAACATAGAATTATTGCATCCAATATATTGAAAAAGAATGTACCTAAAAAAATGTTCCCTCTCTCTGTTTAGTGGTTCCATGTATATAATTAATGACCATCCTAATAAAATCTAAGGTAAAAAATATAGGTAACCCTAATAATTTTAAAATAAAAAGATAACTAAAAAAAAAAGAATATATTTTGAATTTAGGTTTTATTTTTTAATAACATAAAAAACTACTGCAACTGCAACAATAACAATTATTACAATCAAAACAATGAAAATTAATAAACCTGATCCTGTAGGTTCATTATTATTCCCCCCGTTATTACCATTGCCATTTCCACCGTTTGAACCTGTAATTGTAACAGTTATAATATCAAATCCTTCTGCTTCTTCGTCATCAATAACGTATAATTCTACTTGATAAATTCCCTCCTCAGTATAGGTATGTTTAGGATTCTGTTCTTCTGATATTTCTCCATCGTCAAAATCCCATGTCCATGTATATGGAGGTGTTCCACTGCTTACAGAACCTGAAAAGCTTATACTTTCTCCAACTTTTCCTTCAATATCTCCCCCAGCATCAACAACCAAAAATTCCTCGTTGGGATATATATCACTATAAGAATATGTCATATCAATATCTTGTTTTAGGGTAGTAATAATTATTTCTTCATAAACCTCACTTTCATTTTCTAGATCAAAAGTAAAAGTTAATTTTTTTGTATTAAAGCCGTCTATGCTAACCTCAATAGGACCTTCAAGTGAAGATCCGTTAACCTCTTCGCCTATAGGAGGTAGGGCACTAAAATAAAATATTTGATATTCCTGCTCAGATGTATAAAGTAATACAAAAATTACCAGTGATATACTTGTAGGTTTAGTAATTCTACCACGAAAATTAATATCTAATGTTATTGATTTACCTGTTTTAGAATATACTATTTGTGTAATATCAATATCTTCTACTTCAGGGTGCGTTTGAAAATCGTCTTCATATTCAAATACATCTCCTGAGTCGTCATTTAATATGTGTTCTTCATCAGCTGCAATAACTGAACTATTTGGAAATGTAATAAAACAAATCAGAATCAGCCCTAATATTAACAATTTTCTTATCATTTTTACCTCTTCCTTATTCATTAATTTTTTATTAAGCTATATACGTTCTTATTTATAATCTTTATTTTTCAATTATTCCTAATTTAAACTAAATAAAATAAAAATAAAGGTTGATTTATTAATAAATCGATTTATTTTAATTTCTTTTTTAGGTCTTGAACTGTACTGGTAAATTCATCCAGGGTTGATTCTAAAGTCCCAAGTGTTTCATGTATTTTATCAGTAATAATGGCTCCATTAGGTGAAGGTGAAATAATTCCATCTTTTTCAAGTGTTCTTAATGAGTATCTTATCATATGTTGTGGTTGGCCTGTCATCTGTGATAATCTGATTATCCCTATAGGTCCATGATCCCTTACTGTTTTCAAAACTTCCAGATGTCTACTTAGAAGACCTAATTCCTTTTCTGCAACATCAGTAATACAAGACCTACTTTCAGATTTTTCAACCATAAAATCACCAGGTCAATTGTTAACATAATGCATTACTAATACTTATTTTTTACTAAAAAAAATAAACTTATTTCAATTTAAAGAAAAATATAAGATATAAAACCGACATTCAGTATCTCATGGCTATAGGATTTGCACTTTTATCAATAAGCCCATTATATGAAAAAACAGTTTTTGATTCCCTAAAAAATGTTTTAGAAATCACAGAGATACATCCACTATTTGGAGAGTATGATATTCTAGTAAAAATACAAACCACAGATATTGATGCAATTGGTGAAGTAGTTATTAAAAAAATACGAGCATTAAAAGGAATTGTTGATACAAAAACTCTAATTGGTACAAAAAGTTTGACTGGTGAAACTTAAATTATATGTTTTTCTCGTTGTATTCGACCAAGATATCTAAATCTTGTTTCTACCGTAACAATATGGGCAATAAATCTTACTTCGCATCTTTCTTCTTCACTAGATATTAACCCAACAATCAACATTCATTTCCCTTCATTTCATGATAAATAACATGATATGCTAGTAATTATTATTAATAGTTTGTAAATATAAATAAATTTCTATTTTTTTAATATTATAGTAAAATAAATAAAAAAATGGTAGAAAGTAATTTAAATATTTAAGGCAATTATATCCTTTAAAATATGAAAAAAGTAATTATAATATTAACAATCTTAGTACTATTTTTAAACATAAATAATCATACTTGTAGTAAGGAATTAAATTATAACTTTAAAACATTAAATTCACCAACAATATATGTAGATGATGATAATATTAACGGACCATGGAATGGAACAATTCAATATCCATATAGATGCATTAACGATGGTATAAAAAATTCAACAGATGGGGATACAATATATGTTTTAAATGGAATCTATAATGAAACAATATCAATAAACAAAACAATAAAATTAATTGGTGAACAAAAGAATTCAACAATAATTGATGGGGGATATGCAGAAGTAATTCTTCATCTAATAAAAGATAATATTGTTATAAATAATATCACAGTAAGAAACTCAAATGGATACCTCTCTAATTCAGGAATAAAAATAGTATCAAATAAAAATTCAATAATAAATTGCTCAATATATAGAACCAAAACAGGAATTCACCTAAAAAATACTTATTCTAATCTTATTGATAATTGCACATTACATACCAATGGAAATGGAATATTTTTAGATTCTTCTGAAAAAAATACAATTTCAGGATGCCTAATATGTCATAATTCAATAGGAATTGATATCGAAAATTCAAAAAATAACCTCATAACTCATAACTATATGAACTCAAATGGTTATGCATGTTTATTAAATGGTTCTTCAAATATAAAAATAAATCATTGTAATATAAGCGATAACCAAGCCAATCAAGGCGGAATATTTATCAGAAAATGTACAAATATTTCGATATATAATAGTATAATTTCACACAATGGTATTGGAATCCACTTATATTCCTCAGAAAAAATATCTGTTAAATTTTGTGAACTTTTTTTAAATACTCATTTTGCAATGATTATGAGAACTCCATCAAAAAATGTTGTTATTAAAAATTGTAATATCAGAAATAACCTTAGATACGGTTTTTATCTAGAAAAATGGAACTCCTTAACAATTAAGAAATGCAACATATATGAAAATATGCTTTATGGTATATGCTCAAAACTATCTTACATATATGCTCGAAATAACTGGTGGGGTTCACCTTTTGGACCATCACATACAACACTTAGGAAAACTAGTAGAATAAGTTTTGGTATTAATAGAATAAAAATTTTGCCATGGTATCTGAAGCCATTAAAAAATGTTGGTGCAAATTGGAAAAATAATGAGCAATATCTAAAAAAAGAAATGGTAATTTTTGAAAGAACGATAGAATTTTTAGATAAAGACAGTGACTTGGATGGTACACCAGATTGGTGGGAAGAAAAATGGGGCTATAATCCTAACTTATGGGATGATCATAAAAACCTTGATCCTGATGAAGATGCATTATCAAATATTGAAGAATGCTATACTGATCAATATGGTTCCAGCCCATATTATAAAGATATTTTTCTTGAAATAGATTGGATGGAATCACCTGGTTCTGATAAATCAAATAAACCATCACCAAAACTAATAAAAGAACTGGTAGAAATATTTGAAAATCAGTCAATAAACTTACATGTAGACATAGGAGAATTAGGTGGCGGAGAAGAAATTCCCTACTGTGATTTACAATTCTCGTTTTCCAGATTAAGAGACTTATATTGGAATTATTTTCTACATAACGATCTAAATAATCCTAGAAAAGGAATATTTCGATATGGTGTTATATGTAAATATTGCCCAGATCTAAATTTTCCTTTTATTGGTTGGGATCATCTTGATACATTTGCTATTTCTGCAGAATGGACAAAGGAGGTTAATCCTTATATTTCTTTAGATCGTTTAATTGTAGGTGGAATAGCTCATCATCTTGGTCATACTCTTGGACTACTTGCAGATGCTTATAATGGAATTGATAATGTTGATACTGCAAAACTTTTCTCTATTCAATGGTGGAAATATAGAAATTATAAAAGTTGTATGAATTATAATTGGAAGTATAAAATTTTTTCATTTTCTGATGGCACGCATGGTAGAGGAGATTTTGACGATTGGAGTTCAATGGATCTTTCATTTTTCAAAAATAGCCATTTTGAATAAAGCAAACCAAAATTCTTAGTCTTCCTTCCATTTCTGAAGAAAAACACCAATGATAAAAAATACAAGTGCAAATACTACAACAAAGCCTGTGAAAGAAAGTGTTTTATCTAGATTTGCATAAATCATTGCATTTCTAAGTCCTTCATTGACATAATATAATGGTAGCACTTGTGCAACAGATTGTAAGAATTCAGGCATTTGATCAAGGGGGAAAAATGTTCCTGCAAGAAACATCATTGGAAAAGTAATTGCTCCACCGGCCATATCAGCAGTTTCTTCATCTTTAACAAAACGACCGATAATCATTCCCAGCCCTGAAAACATAAAACTGGTACAAATTACAATAATAAAGAAGAAAATATTGATTTGAAGGTTTAAACCCCATACTAATATTCCAACTGCCATTATGACAAATGTTGAAATAAAAGATAGAAATAACATAAAAAGCATCTTTGAAAGAATCCATTCAGTTCTTGTTACAGGCATTGTTAATAGTTTTCGAAGAATTCCATCTTTTCTAAATTTAGTGTTTCGTTCAATGCTTCCATAAACCATTGATGTCATTATTGTAAAGCCAATCATTCCTGGAACAAAAAAATCAATAAAATCAAAATCTTCACCAAGTGTGCTTTTTACATCCATACCAACAATACTAGGGCTAAAAGTTATTATATCATTATATGTGTTAATTAAACCTGATAAAATACTTCTCACAATCGGTGATACAGTACTATCTAAAGGATCGTGGAAAAATGTAAGATTCACTTCTAAAAAAGGATTAATTTTAATTTGTCCAATTAAATTTTCAAAACCATTAGGAATTTGTAAACCAACAGATATATCTTCTTCTTTCATATGATTTGCAATATCAATATTTTTTCCAATTTTTTTAATTTCAAAAACTTTTGTTTCTTCTAAAAATTTAGTAAAATTTGCAGACTCAATAGAATCATCTAAATCTTGTAAAACAAGCTCATATTTTGCCTCATCTGCGCCTGAAAAAATTGCACCAAAAATCATAATCAAAAGAATAGGAAATAAAATAGTCCAAAAAACTGTTCCTTTGCTTCTAAGCCATGATCTTATTCCCAAAATTAGATCTGTTTTTATAAATTTTAGATTCATTAAACAGCCTCCCTAAGTTTAGCACCCGTAAGTTTTAAAAATATTTCTTCAAGATTAGATCGGCGAATATCAATTGTTCCATAGTCAACATACTCATGTTTTAATATTGCAAGTATCTCAAGAACTCGTTCCTTATAATCTATTTTAATTGCAATATCGCCATTTCCCTCAGTTTTAGCTTCAAATCCATGACTTTTGAGAATATCAATAATTTCTTTTGATTTACAATCCTTTATTCGTAAAATGCTACCTTCGCCATGTTTATCAATGAGTTCTTCAAGAGATCCTTCAGCAATAATATTACCTTTATGAATAATTGCAATATGATCTGCAAGATACTCTGCTTCTTCCATATAATGAGTTGTAAGAAAAACAGTCTTACCTTTATTTCGTAATCCAGCAATAACCTCCCATACCTCTCTACGTGCTTTTGGATCAAGACCCGTTGATGGCTCATCTAAAAAAACAATTTCAGGATCATTTACCAAAGAAATTGCCACACCAACACGTTGTTTTAGACCACCTGAAAGATCCTTATAAAGTTTGTTTTTCTCTGTTTTTAAATCCATTGCATTAATAATTTCATCGATATTAGCATGGTTTTGATATAAACTTGAAAAATAAAGTAAAGTTTCATGAACAGTAAGTCTTTCAAAAGAAGAAAATTCTTGAGGGAGAATTCCTATTTTATCTTTTATTTTGTCAAATGAATTATTTATATCATTTCCAAGTATCTTTATTGTTCCAGCTGTTGGTTGCCGGATAGATTCAATCATTTCAACTGTTGTTGTTTTTCCTGCGCCATTAGGTCCAAGAAAGGCAAACACTTCACCTTCTTTTACAGCAAAAGTGATATTATTTACAGCTATTAAAGCGCCATACTCTTTTCTGAGATTATAAACCTCAATTGCTGCTTTATCCTCAGTTAATAATTTATCATATGTAACTTTTCCCTGGTTACCACAAGAGGGACATGTTACTTTTACAACTTCACCAGGGTTACCAGAAACACTTATTATTTTCCCGCATTGGGGACATTGAACTGTTTTTTCTATAATATTTCCCCCCTATTTTTCAGGTGCGTGAATACAAAAAGTATTATATATTATTTTTTAATATGTATTGTCAAGTAACATTCCTTAGAACTCTCTTCCTTTTCGTTACATTAATATTCACCTCGTTTATATTTTCATCGGCAAGGGCTTAATCCACAGACATTCCTGGGTGCTCAAGGGCA